>JAUXVD010000016.1 GCA_030684575.1 Nitrospirota bacterium
CGTACCGTCACCCCCGGGGACTCCAACATCGCCACTGCTTCACGTTTGTACTCAGCTGAAAACTTCCGTCGTGCTCCCATGACACCCCTCCTGGCTCATTATGAGCCGTAATCAGGTGTCCGTAAAAGTGGGGCAGAACCCGTTTGGCGATCGAAGTGGATATGTCGCTCTAGGCGGAGCGCGTGATTCGTGTGCAGGAGCAAGTGGTGGCCTGGGGTGGCCAGCTAAAGGCCATTCGGCTCGACAATGGTCCAGAGTTCATCGCCAACCGATTTATGGCGTGGTATGCCGAGCGCACGATTAAGGTGCGCCATATTCAGCCGGGGAAGCCGGATCAAAGCGCCTTCATTGAGCGGTACAATCGAGCCAATCGCACCCGAGTGCTCAATGCTTATGTATTTGAGTCATTGGATCAGGTGCGAGAGATTACCACAGAATAGTTGCAGAGTTATAACGAAGAGCGGCCCCATAAGGCGTTGGCGTGGTTGCCACTCGCTACGTATCGGGTCAACCTTGAGGCCTGAATTTCTTCTCTGGAAATGTTTTCTTGACGGGGAAGCGTACGAACATACTTTTCGTTTTTCATCGACTATAGGTGGCTGTCTAACTTAGAGTGGTGGTCTGTAAGTGTGTTCATTTTCTTGAGTATTGCTGGATGCGGCAGTCGCGACTCTGATGCCGATTCTCAATCCCCTGTTCTGCGTATGATTAGCTCGGAGGACAACAATGGAGCCCCCTGTGCATAAGCCTCGCATTCTCAGCGAGTGGGCAATCGGATTCCTCTTGATCACGGTATCTTGCATGGTTGCGTTGGGTCTGGCCGAGATGGTGGTGCGGGTCTTTTTTCCGATCTCTGATGGATTGGAGAATGTCACGCTTGATGGGAAGCCGATTAAGAGTTTCTTCGAGCCTGGCAGTGTGTACAGACAGATTGCTAATGAGTATGACGCACTTACGACCATTACGGATAAAGGCCATCGAGTCCCAGGAGTTGAGGGGAATCCAGACATCGTATTCATTGGTGACTCCTTTACTTATGGGTTCGGTCTCAATGACGAGGAGACATTTGCGTTAGTTTACTGCAGGCAACAACGCCGTGAGTGCGTGAATCTCGGTATCCCAGGCAGTGGCACATTGAGGCAGGTTGAAAAGCTTGAGACGTTTATCGAAAAGTGGCACTGGAAACCAAAAGAGGTGAAACTGTTTTTTTTCGGCATGAGCGGTAGCTTTTCCGCTGGTAACGACTTTGTTGACAACTACGATCGGTATGTACGGGAACATTCGAGCCAGGCCAATGTCGAGCAGAGTGTGCAAGATAGAACTCCAAGAGGGGGGGCGCCGCTTGGATTCACTGAACGCCTGATTAACTTGCAAGGTGCTATTCTGGAGCACTCAACCATAATGCGCTTGGTCAAGTATCACTGGGGTCCGATGCTCAAGAGCCTTTTTGTCGTAGATCCCGGTAACGAACGTATGGCGGTGGCTTTAGTTGCGACCAGGGAAAGTCTCGCCAAGCTAGACGAATTGAGCCGCCGAATTGGTTTTGATTATAGCATTTATCTTTTGGTCCCAGTACAGGATGTTATTCGAGGTACGTACGGGGAAACGTTGGCGACGCTCAATAGTGTTGCGCCCAAACCTGTTGTCGCTACGGCACAGTTGTTTCTCGACTCACCTAAAGATTATTACTACGCGTTCGATGGGCACCTTAACGTGAAGGGCAGTAAACGCATCGCGGAGTTCTTGATATTGAAAGATCACTGACGCGATGAACGCCGAGGACGATTATTGGGGATGAAGAGGATTAGCTTGGTGCGAAGAATAGCGAAGGCACTCGTTCTTATCCTCGTGACTGTAGTCTGTGCGATAGCATATTTTCTATATCCTCCTGAGCCACGAGCAATCACGTTCCCGGGCGGCAAGCAATTCGCGTTCTCGATCGTCGACGATACAGATTTAGCAACCCTTGATCGAGTCAAGCCCCTCTATGAGTTGTTGTCTCGGTATGGGATTCTCACGACGAAAACGATCTGGGTATTGGAGTCGAACGAGCCCACTCATTCGCCAAACCAAGGTGATTCATTGCGTGATCCTGCCTATCGTGCGTTTATTCTTGACCTGAAACGTAAGGGATTTGAGATCGCGCTACACGGAATTCGCGGCGGTAGTAGTGTGCGACCTGACATTATCAACGGGCTTGAGGAGTTTCGGCAAACGCTGGGGCAGTATCCTGGGATACATGTCAATCACTCACTTAATCGAGACAACGTTTATTGGGGGGAACATAGGTGGTCTTTCGCTCTCTTTCGGTGGGCCTACGCCTCGATAGGTAAACATGAGTTCTCCGGGCAGGATAGTGAGTCGGTCTATTTTTGGGGCGACTTGGTTAAGGAACACGTACAGTACGTCAATCAGTTTACATACGGTGACGTCAATCTTCTTGCAGTCAATCCTTCGATGCCATACCGTTTGGTAGACAAGCCGTACGTTAACTACTGGTTTCCGACTGCAGACGGAGATAACCTCGACCGGTTTGACCATCTCCTTCGGACTGAGAATCTTGATCGGCTTGAGCAAGAAGGCGGAGTATGTTTGGTCTATGCCCATATGGGGGCAGGAAGCTTCAATCGGGACGGTGTGGCTGATCCTCGGTTCGAGGCTCGGTTGAAAGATCTAGCCTCGCGCAATGGCTGGTTCGTTCCAGCATCAGAAATACTTGACTATCTGAAGGCGCAGCCAGGCTGGAGAGCAGATCTGAGTTTTAGAGAGACGGTTAGACTCGAAATACTGTTTCTCTGGAATGCAATGCTTCGGAGTGTCTTGCCTGCCCCCCACCTCGTTCAACTCACAAGAGGATCGCAGTGGCCTCTGGCGGTATGACTGCAAGGCATTGCAGTCATTTTAAGGGGGCACAACGAAAGATGGCTGTGGAAATGAGTAAGTCACCCTAGGTTATTAGGTTATAAGGTAAATGGATTGTCCTGAATGAAAACATTTGCCGTAGGAACTTCCTGGTGAAACGTTTTCTCGTACCGACCCAATGGCCTCAAGCTTTAGATTGTCATTGTCAGGACGCAAGAGCTGAGCGCGATCTTGGAGGGTGGGGCGATTGGGGAGATGGTATGTTGGGGAATCATTTCCCAGAGAAGAATCTGTTGACGGAATAGGCCAGACAGCGTCGCTATTGAGGTGCACACATTGTTTTTTTGCAGAACAGATCATTCTGGTTGTGGCGTAAGTTCTGATTGGCAGGGCAAGCCATTAATCCTTAAACTCTTACGGTGGAGTGAAGCCAATGGTTAACATCCTCGGCATTTCTGCGTATTATCACGACAGTGCCGCGTGTTTGGTGCAGGACGGTGAGATCGTCGCGGCAGCGCAAGAGGAACGGTTTACTCGGAAGAAGCACGACCCAGGGTTCCCGCATCGGGCAGTTGAGTATTGTCTATCCGAGGCAGGCATAGGCATTAAAGACCTAAAGTATATCGTGTTCTACGACAAGCCGCTCATCAAGTTTGAGCGATTACTGGAGACCTACGTAGGATTTTCTCCGAAGGGAATCCAGTCATTCCTGGCTGCGATGCCTGTGTGGATGAAAGAGAAGCTTTTCCTGCGGAACTTGCTTCAAAAGGAGGTCATCGCGTGCTCTAACGGCCTCGACAAGTCTGAACTGCCTGAGTTCCTCTTCGGTGAGCATCACGAATCTCACGCAGCATCAGCCTTTTATGCGTCGCCCTATGAGCGGGCCGGTGTGTTGTGTATGGATGGCGTAGGGGAGTGGGCGACCACATCGGCTTGGTTGGGGGAAGGGAATAAGCTTACCCCGCTCTGGGATATTCCATTTCCTCACTCCATCGGGCTGCTGTACTCAGCCTTCACCTACTACACGGGTTTTAAAGTTAACTCCGGCGAATACAAAGTTATGGGTTTGGCTCCGTATGGAGAACCTAAGTACGTCAAGGCTATTTACGAACATCTGATTGATCTCAAGCCGGACGGCACATTCAGAATGAATATGGAGTATTTCAATTACTGCACCGGTTTAACCATGACGAGTCGAAAATTTGATGACGTATTTGGAGGCCCCCCCCGCAAGGCGGAGTCGAAGTTCGGACAACGGGAAATGGATTTGGCCCGTTCGATTCAGGAGGTGACGGAGGAGGTTATGCTTCGTTTGTCGAGAACGATGCATCGAGAAGCAGGAGTGGAGTATCTCTGTTTGGCCGGCGGTGTCGCACTCAATTGTGTGGGAAACGGGAGAGTGCTCCGCGAAGGACCGTTTAAGGGTATCTGGATTCAGCCTGCAGCCGGTGATGCCGGTGGTGCGTTGGGTGCTGCACTGAGTGTGTGGCATCAGTACGAGGACAAGCCTCGGACTGCAGACAATATTCACGATAAAATGAAGGGGAGTTACCTCGGCCCGGCATTCAGGAGTGAAGATGTCGGAAAGAGGCTGACGGCTATCGGGGCGGTATATAGCAGGTTTGATGAAAAGGATTTGTATAATCGGGTGGCCGATGAGTTGGCTGCCGGGAAGGTCGTGGGCTGGCATCAGGGACGTATGGAGTTTGGTCCACGATCCCTTGGCGGGCGCAGCATCCTTGGCGATGCACGGAATACGAAAATGCAGTCGGTATTGAACCTCAAGATCAAATACAGGGAGTCGTTTAGACCCTTCGCGCCTTCTGTGCTGAGAGAACGAGTATCGGATTATTTTCAGATGAACTGCGATAGTCCCTACATGTTGCTCGTCGCGCCTGTCCTGGAAAAACGACGACTTCCGTTCGATTCTGGGCAGAAAGAACTCTGGGGCATTGAGTTGCTCAATGTGCCGCGCTCAGATATCCCATCCGTTACGCACATCGATTACTCCGCCAGAATTCAGACGGTTCACGAAGAAACGAATCCCCGGTATTACAAGTTACTCAAGGCGTTTGAACAAAAGACGGGGTATGCCACTTGTGTGAATACGTCGTTCAATGTGCGAGGCGAACCAATCGTCTGCACGCCTGAAGACTCCTATCGCTGCTTTATGCGGACGGAGATGGATCTCCTGGTTGTCGAGAATTATGTGTTGAGGAAAGAAGATCAGAAGCCTCTTGAAGGGGATTCTGATTGGAAAAAAGAGTTTGAGCTGGATTAATTAGCCTAAATGGGGGACCTGGACCATGGATCATGCTGCAACACGTAAGGACCTACGTCAGTTTGGATTGATAGTTGGGGCGGTCTTTGCCGTGATTGGTTTTTGGCCACTCGTATTTCGCGGTGAGCCGTTACGGCTGTGGGCTGTAGGCCCTGGCGGGGCACTGATAGTATTGGGCGCCGTTCTCCCTATGGTTTTAGCTCCAATCCACAAAGGATGGATGTGGGTTGGGCATGTTTTGGGGTGGATCAATACCAGGATTTTGCTCGGTATCGTGTTTTATGGGTTGGTGACGCCAATCGGGTTCGTGTTCCGTCTCATGGGGAAAGATACGATGAGGCAGGCATTTTCCAAGTCGAGCACAACCTACAGGGTTGTCCGGTCTCCACGACCTCACTCCCATATGAAGTATCAATTTTAAGCGATTGCTCGTCAATAGGAGGTGAGTATGGGCGGTATTGTCATGGAATTGTGGGCCTTCATGAAAGAGCGAAAGAAGTTTTGGCTCCTTCCAATCATTTTCGTGCTCGTACTCCTTGGAGGGCTGATTGTATTAACTCAGGGCTCAGCCGTGGCACCATTTATTTACACGCTATTCTAGATTGCAAGTATCTCAGCTAGCAGCCATCGCAATGGATTGGTGTAAGCCGATGGCGGAGCATCGAGAATTTCAAGTACACCAGGGTGAGGTTATCAACTCACCTGTTCGAACTTATTTTCGTCACGGGTGCTTTTAGTCTTATGCGAAATAAGACGGTCGACATTGCGAGGGGCATTGGAATATTGCTCGTTGTCTTTGGGCACAGTTGGATTGTGCTTCATGAGAAAGGAGAGTTATTTAGAGTTATTTTCTCATTCCATATGCCACTATTTTTCCTTTTATCAGGTATTTTCTTGAAAGAAACAGAAGCGTTGCCCTCGTTACTGAAGTCTAAGGCGAACTCGTTACTCAAGCCATATTTTGTTGTTTTGGGTGGTCTTGGTATCGCTCACATCCTGGGAGGGGACGGATCGCTGCTGTATTTTATTGGGTTAATCTACTCTACGGGGTCGACGATTGAGTGGGTGCAACTTTGGTTCTTGCCACATCTCTTTGTTGTAGTTGTTTTTTCATGGCTAACAGTAAAAGCATTCTCGGGCAAGCACCTAAACAAGAAGATATTTGCTCTGGTGCCTGCTGTATTTCTAATATTAGGGGCCTTCGCTATTCAAATGTTTTGGTTGAAGCCAATGTCTGAATTTGGGGGTCCGAGTTTCCTATTCGGGAAAAAAGCATTACTTCCAGGACTTCCATTCAGTGTCGACCTCATTCTTATTTCTTCGGCGTATTTTCTGGCGGGATATATGATGTCGAGATACATCCAGAGCATTACCTTCAGCCCGCTTCTCTTGTTATGTGCTGGTTCTATATTCTTTGGCCTACACTATTTCTTTGACGAAACAATTGATCTGAATCGCAGGATCTACGGAGATATACTGATTTCTTCGATGCAAGCATTCTCAGGGATTTACATTGTTTTGTCGGTGTCTTCGGTGCTTTCTTTTTCCTCAAGTCTTGCAACGTTATTTGGACATATTGGCTCTGGTAGTATTTTCATACTGATCTTTCATTGGTTTTTCATGGATAACGCCAGACTGTTTTTTGATGCTAATACTTCAATGGACCCATATGTTATCGGCACGTTCGGTTTTCTGTTGGCTGTCGTTGCCCCTCTGATTCTATTGGAGGTTACGCGAAGGCAGCGGTTGTTGTCGGTACTGTTGCTTCCAGGGAAATCTAGTATAAGCTCGCCTTCACCCTGAGATGATTTGAGCAGAACGCGCCTGGTCCTTGAAACTGAAGCCACCTCTACGACATGGTTCTTCTTCGTGGATCAAGGAGTGGCAGGATCTTCCCTGTCAAGGAAGCCGTAGGCAAGAAGAAATTCCGGTTTAAAATTTGGCTCGGTAGAGGTCGGGCGGTAAGTCCGCCAACGACTCAAACTCATAGGCACGGATGCCCCCCATTTGTTACACCACGAGCAACGAAGTTGACTCCTGCGCTGGCTGGGGCTGGTTGTGATGGTGTGGTTGATGGACTCCATGGGTGTCACAGCCCCGATGGCACTGTGCGTCCGCTCTTCATTGTACTCTCGTCGCTAGGCGACTATCACAAGTTGCGATTCCTGCAACGTCAGAATCCGGCGCTCGTTTAAACACTCATCCAGAAACTTGCCGTTGAAGCCCTCAATACACGCGTTCTGTACCGGCTTCCCCGGTTGAATAAAGTGCAGGCGCATCCCGCGTTGCGAGGCCCAGGCATCCAAGGCCGTTCCGGCGAATTCGTGACCGTTGTCAGGAATCATGGTCTTTGGCAGCGGGTGTGTCAGGAACAGCCGATCCAGCGTCCGGCACACTGGTGTCCCATCAATCGACAGATCCACCTCAATCTCAGAGACTTCTTTTGAGTAGAGATCGGACATCGTCAAGCACTTGAACCGTCGGTCAGTCACGAACCGGTCATGGACGAAGTTCATCGCATAACAACGTCCTGGGTGCGTTGGCTTTGGCAAGGCAACTCAGGGAAGCGTCGCGGACTTCTTCCGTCTGCGCCACCGAAGCGTCAGCCCTTCATCGCGATAATAGAGCCGATCCACCTTCGTTTGATTCACAGGCCAGCCCTTCCGCCGTAACCGGACATAGATCCGTGGACACCCATCTCGCTTCTTGGTTCCCGCAATCTCTCGGATCCGCGTCTGTAGGGCCGCAGCCTTCTGGCATCGACTGCGATATCGCAGCGTGTTCTGATCGAGGGCCATTAAGGGCACACCCGTCGCTGACTCAGCCTAAAGCGCTCGGTTGCCCACTGGGCCACCGAGCGCTTCGCCTTGGGCATTACCATTTTTGCGGCGAAGACCTTCAGCAGCTGACTGTCCAGCGGTTGCTCCGCGACCATCGGTTTCAGCCGTCTGTTTTCGTCTTCGAGTTGTGAAGCTTCTTCATGTCACTGACTTCAAGCCATACTTCGCTCGCCACTTATAAAATGAGGCATTCGAGATGCCGTGCTTGCGGCAGAGCTCTTGGCCTCCAATGCCCGCCTGGGCATTCTTGAGCACTACGATGATCTGTTCTTCCTTGTGCCATTTCCGAGTCGTGGGCCCCTCTTGTGGGCCTCATCTCAGCGCAGTCGGACTTCCTAGCCAATGGTCTAGTTTCCGTGGGGAAGGCCAACGCCGCGTTCTACGCCAAGACGGACGAGGTGTTGGTCAAGATTGCACCGCGATACACCTCGTCCGAGGTCGTCGCATTTCTGACCGACATCGTGACCTATCAGCCTTGAGGCAAAGAGATTCACGTGATCGAGGATAACATCTTGGCGCACAAGACCGCGCGGGTCGAGGCGTTTTTCTCCCAGTATCCGATGGTGCAGCCGTGTCTCACCTCGACAGACTCCTCCTGACTCAAGCAGGTCGAACTGTGGTTTGCCAAGATCGAGCGCGACATGATTGCCCGTGGCGTCTTTGCCTCGGGGCCTGATCTCAAGCGAAAGTTCATGCGCTATATCCAGCACTACAATACGCAGCCAAAACCCGTGAAGTGGACGTACTTCGATGCGTCACGTCGAATTGTTCCCGAATCAATCCTTCCAGTCCACTATTTCTTAACTGCCGTCGTTTTATGGGGAGACGTCAGGGCATTCTACGGAATGTCGATTCTTGCTTCATTTGAATATCCACTTTCATTGCCTGCTGTGTTGTAGGCCGTGACGGCAAAAAAGTATGTGGTGCTCGCCGAGAGCCCTGTCGCCTGGTAGGAGAGCGTTCCAGCAGAGACTGTGGCTAGGGCAGTGCCATATGCGCTGGATGCTGTTCTTCGATAGATCTTATATCCAGCCAAGTCGATCTCTGTATTTGCGGCCCATGTCAATGTAACAGCTGAGGTCGTGGGAGCACTGACCGTCAACGTGACGGCCACTGTTCTTGATGTTATCCCAGTCGCACTGACGGTGATGGTGCCGGTGTAGGATCCGGCGGTAAGCCCTGTCGTATTTACCGTGGCTGTCAATGTACTACTGCTGCTGCCAGATGCCGGAGAGACGCTTAGCCAGGAAGCATTATCGCTCACGGTCCAATTTGCGACTCCCCCGGTGTTTGTTAGCGTAACGGTTTGATTCACCGGATTAGATCCGCCCTGTGCTGCTGTATAGGTCAGACTTGTTGGGCTCAAGCTGATACTGGGGGCTGCAGTAATGGTGAATGTCACGGGAACGGTTCTACTCGAGGCTCCGGTCGCGCTCAGGGTGATATTTCCGGTATAGCTGCCGGCTGTTAGGATTCCCGTGGTTACGCTTACGGATACCGTGCCATTCCCAGTGGCGGAAGAAGGTGAGGCCGCCAGCCAGGTGGTGTCGGGAGTTGCGCTCCAGCTCAAGGTTCCACCACCGGTGTTACTGATACTCATAGTTTGTGCAACGGGGTTTCCACCTCCCTGCTGAGCCGTAAAGGACAGGCTGGATGGGCTCATGCCAATTGCCGGTGGAGCTGCAACTGCAAAGGTCACGGGAATGGTAACCGAAGCGGCCCCAGTGGCCGCGATCGTTACCGTGCCACTATGGCTGCCTGCAGTCAGGCTGCCGGTCGCTGCGGTCAGGGTAACGGCGCCATTGCCTGTGCCTGAGGTGGGTGACGCTGTCAACCAAGCGGCGTTGTCGCTGACTGACCACGTCAATGTGCCACCGCCGGTATTGCTAATGGTCAGAGTCTGGTTTGCTGGATTGACTCCGCCCTGTGTCGCGGCAAAGGTCAGGCTGGTTGGGCTTGCGCCAATCGCCGGTGGTACGGGGGCCGCTGTAACTGTCAGGCTGACAGGAATGGAAACAGAAGAGGCTCCAGTGGCGGAGAGTGTAATCGTTCCGGTATGGGTTCCGGTGGCCAACGTTCCCAGTATGGCAGTAACGGTGACCGCGCCGTTGCCGGTTCCTGAGGCTGGTGCGACTGACAGCCATGCTGCATCATCGCTGGCCGTCCACGTCAATGTGCCACCGCCGGTGTTGCTGATGGCTAGCGCCTGAGTTGCTGGGTTGGCGCCTCCTTGTTGTGCCGTAAACGACAGACTGATCGGGCTTGCCCCGATCGCGGGTGCAACCGGCGCTGCCGTGACGATGAGCGCTACTGGGACAGTGACAGATGCTGCTCCTGGGGCAGAGAGTGTAACGAGAGCATTATGGCTCCCTGCTGTCAGAGTGGCGGTATTCACGGTCAATGTCGTAGGGCCGTTTCCGGTACCGGAGGCTGTCGACAACATCAGCCAAGCGGCATTGTCGCTAGCTGTCCAGTTCAGGGTTCCACCACCGGTATTGCTGATCGTCAGAGTTTGGGTTGCCGGATTGGACCCTGCCTGTGCTGTGAAGGAGAAGCTTGCCGGACTTGCGCCAATCGCGGGAGCCACGGGAGCAGTGGTGACGGTAAATGAAACAGGAACAATAACCGGGGAGGCTCCAGTCGCACTGAGCATCACTGTGCCAGTATAACTTCCTGCTGTTAGGGCTCCGGTCGCTACGCTCACAGACACGGAGCCAGCTCCAGTTCCTGCGGAGGAGCTGAGCGACATCCAGGCTGCGCTATCGCTCGCAGTCCAGCTCAAGGTTCCGCCACCGATATTGCTGATGGTCAAGGTCTGTGTGGCGGGATTGCTGCCTCCTTGCTGGGCTGTAAAAGACAGACTGGTTGGACTTGTTCCGATCGCGGGTACGACTGAAACTGCCGGAGCCGAAGGCGGCGCGATTAATTGGGCCAGCCTCGGCATCTCTGCGGCCAATCTGCGCATCGTTCGTCCGCCGGAACCTCCAGGGCCTGAGTTGCCTGAGTTAGCCGTGCTTGCAGCGGCCAGTGGGACGGACCCGGTCGACGCTGTGCTAGCTGCCAAGGATCCCGTGGTTGGTGACGGAGCGGTACTCATGGCGGCAAGAGGAAGGGTCGATCCGACGCTCCTGCTGAGAGATGAGGGCTCTTTGGGCTGAGAAGTTGGGTTGTCGCTTTGTGGTGTCGACGAAATTGCGGGCAAGGAGGCGGATGGGGAAAGTTCGACGGTCGCAAGGGGACTGCTGTCAGGCTTTCGAATCAGTCGGTGCGGTTTGCGAACTGCAGACTGCGCGTCCTTCTTTTCCAGTGATTTCATCGGAGACGGAGGGACGGAGGTCATGTTATCGAGGCGCCGACTTTGAATGCCTGTCCTGCTGGTTTCCTGGCTAGCTGGACTTGTCAGCTGCTGGGCGGAGGCGGAAGATATCGGCTGAAGGAGTAGCGATGTGGCTACAACGCCAAATAGCATCATGAGAGTCAAATGTAATGGTTGGTGTATCGCTTGGCGCATGGTCTGGATCCTCCGTATTTCACTATCCGCCACGTTATTATGTATCGATCGAAGCGGATTTCATGCTTGGCTCAATGAGAGGCAAATGCCCCGACCATGGTAGGTCTGATTCGGGTATGCACTGCCAGTGGGGGAGGTTGAGCAAGAGCAATGCCCCGGTTCGCATCTGTGATGCCTGGTGATATCTCAGTTTCAAATCAATTCAGCAAAACAACGACTTGAGGTGTCTGGTCTATAGGACTTTTGGGGAGGGCTGGCAGGGCAGGTGTAGGTACGGAGAGTAGCCAGCCCCAAAGATTCGAACATGTTATTATTTAGATTCACTACTAATCGTAAAAAGTTGAAATTAAATAGATATATTGTTTTTACTGCAAGCCTTATCATTGGAACTAGGCGAGAGTATGTAGCTTTTTAAAAGGTACAAGACTGTGCTCCTATCCTGTTTTTGCCCTGAGGAATGAGGTGGAGTTTGGTTAGTCTCCTCTCCTGATAGAAGTGATTTGTGTACCTACGTAGCTAGCAAAGGAGAGTGGCCAGCTCTCGCAATGTCTCAATAGTCGATACGTGGTTGCCGGCTAGATCTAGTGTTGGTGGGATGCAGTCCATAGATGTTAGCGCACGACCATCTTGGATGTCTTTTATGATTGCTACGATTATCGGCGGGAGTAAACGTGAAAAATTGATTAACATGATGTTCTAACTGCATGAACGGCTCCTCGCATAGATTCACTCGATTTCGTTGACTGACGTTCGAGGTTCTGCCATTCTCATGAAAAACTACGGAGAGATTTATGGCTCAACAGAAAGACACCGCGCGAAAAATTGCTGTTGTAGGACTCGGCTATGTTGGTCTTCCTATTGCGGTCGCATTCGGGAATCGGCAGCATGTGATTGGCTTTGATATCAACAAGGCAAAGATTGCAGAGTTACAGAAGGGCCTTGACCGTACGGGTGAGGTGTCTGCGGCTGAGCTGAAAGCGACGGACGTTCACTATACATTTGAACCTAGCGATCTCAAGGCCGCAGATTTCATCATTGTGGCCGTTCCTACGCCGATTAATGAAGCTCTTCAGCCTGACCTGACGGCTCTTCGCAAATCATCTGAGCTCATAGGTGCGAATCTCTCACCCGGTTCGATTGTGGTCTACGAGTCGACGGTCTATCCCGGCGCCACCGAGGAGGTGTGTCTTCCTATTTTAGAGAAAATATCAGGGATGAAAGCAGGGGTTGATTTTAAGATTGGGTATTCCCCAGAGCGGATTAATCCAGGAGATAAGGAACATACGCTGGAGAGAATTATCAAGGTTGTATCGGCCCAAGATGACGCATCGCTTGAGATTGTTGCCAACACGTACGAACTTGTAGTCAAGGCGGGGATCCATCGGGCTTCCAGTATTAAGGTTGCTGAAGCGGCGAAGGTAATTGAAAACACCCAGCGAGATTTGAATATCGCGCTGATGAACGAGTTAGCACTCATCTTTCACCGTCTTGGAATTGATACTAAGTCTGTGCTGGATGCGGCAGGAACAAAGTGGAATTTTCTGAGGTTT
The DNA here is from genome assembly GCA_030684575.1 of Nitrospirota bacterium. Classification (NCBI taxonomy): domain Bacteria; kingdom Pseudomonadati; phylum Nitrospirota; species Nitrospirota bacterium. Next base: position 13,045 of record JAUXVD010000016.1, read on the forward strand.
ACTCCAGGCCTCGTTGGCGGTCACTGTATTGGCGTTGACCCGTATTATCTGACCTCCAAGGCTGAATCAGTTGGATATCATCCTCAAGTAATCCTCGCCGGCCGGCGTATCAACAACGGGATGGGGAAATTCATTGCGGAACAAACGATGAAACTGCTTAGTCAGCTTCCTCGTCCGGTCAATGATCTCAAGGTGGCAGTATTAGGACTTACATTTAAGGAAAATGTTCCCGATCTGCGCAATAGTAAAGTCCCCGATATTATTCAGGAGTTGCGCGAGTATGGCGTTCAAGTACTTGTGCATGATCCGATTGCCGAACCAGAGGAAGCGGTCGCAGAATACGGCATTCATCTCCAGCAGTGGGATGATTTGAAGAACGTCGATGGAGTGATTGTTGCCGTGGCTCACCGTGCGTATGCCGAAATGAACTTGGAAGAATTGCTCAAGCCTCTTCGAGATCAGCGTGATGGGGTGGTTATTGATGTGAAGAGCCTACTTGATCAGGCGAAGATCTCACCCTCGTTGAAGTACTGGCGCCTGTAACATACTCGAGGGTGGTCGGTTCTGCCTGCCGACCTAGGAACCAGGGCCTTTCACCGGGGCCATGGTTCTTCAGAGTCGAGGAAGTTGGCTCGGCCACGCAGAAAATTTTCAATCTAGTACGTGCCAGGCACGGCCCCCATATCTCACTGTCAGCAGAGTTTGTGATTCTCATTGCCCCACTCTATAGAGGCTGTTATAGATGGCTTGTGGCAGTAGGCCTTCACGTAGTTTCACCTGGATCAGTTTTTCGCGTTGGCAGCATTGGGTAACCGATGAATAGCGAGGACAATACGATACTGAAACATACGGCAGTGGGGATGTGCTGTGCCATTGGAACAATGGTAGCTCTTTCTGGCTGCGCCTACTTCATTTCCCCTGATATCAAGCGAGGCGACCAACAACTCGCTGCAGGGAAATGGGAGGAAGCGAGTCTCGCCTATAAGCAAGCGCTGAAAGACGATCCCTTCAATCCCACCTTACAGAGCAAATACATCATGGCTCGAGAACGAGCCGCGGCCTTGTATGAGGAGCGAGGACGGGCTTATCTCAAAGAACATCAGCCCGACCTGGCATCGGAGCAGTTTAAACGTGCACTGACCATTGAACCTTCCAGCCAGGAGCATCAATCAGGGTTGCTTGAAGCGCTTCGCTTAAAAGATGCGCGTGGCCAGAATCGGGAAGCAGATCGCCTTGCCCAACTCGGTCGGACCGATGAGGCCATGGAAGCGTACGCCAGAGCGGCTGAGCTGGATCCTTCGTTTAAGGAGCCTCTTGAGAGTATTGCCAGACTCACCGAAGAGCAGCAGGCACTGAACCGTGACGATCGGCGGAAGCAGCCGGTGACACTTCGGTTTCGCAATGCCGGGCTCAAAGAAGTTTTGGAAGGGATTGGAAAGGCCGGGGGGATCAATCTCATTTTTGATAAGGATGTCCGAAACGACCCCGTGACCATTAGCATCCAGGACACACCGTTCGATGATGCGTTCAACCTTATTCTCAACAGCAATAGCCTCTTCTCCCATACCATATCCCCGGGCGTGATGATTGTCAGCCCCAATACCAGGCAGAAGCAGGAGCAGTATCAAGATCTGATGATTCGGACGTTCTACTTGTCCAACGCCAAAGCGAAAGACATGTTGGTGTTGTTGAAGAGCATGCTCGATTCCAAACGAATGCATGCCAACGAACAATTGAATACGATTGTGATTCGGGACCAACCGGAAAAACTGGAGATGGCGGAAAAGATCATTTTGGCCAACGATCGCCTGGACTCTGAAGTCTTATTTGATGTCGAAGTGTTGGAAGTCGATCGTACGGTTGATCAAACCTATGGGTTGACCTATCCCAAGCAAATTGCCGGCGCCATCGTGCCTCCAGGGTTTTCTGGTGCGATCGCGGGGGATATTGCGCAGCAGTTCACCCGCGGACAACTCACCGATCTTGGGGGGAGCAACTATCTCTTTAAGCTTCCGACCAACATCCAGTTGGACTTCTTTAAACAGATTACCGAAGCCAAGACTCTCGCGTCGCCGAAGGTTCGGGTGGTCAATAATAAGAAAGCGGAAATCAATATTGGGGATAAGCAGCCGATCCTGTTATCCACAACGAATGTCTTGCCAGGGCAAGCTGCCACAGGCGCCGTCCCAACAACCTCGACGGTGACCTCGATTGAGTTCCGTGATACGGGAGTCAAGTTGACGGTTGAACCATCCATCCATTTAGGAAACGAATTGTCTTTGAAGATGAAGATTGAGGTCATTCGCCTTGGCGAGCAGGTGACCCTCCAAGCCAATCCCCCCATTACTCAGTTTAAGTTCGGCAATCGGTCCGCGGAAACCATGCTCAATGTGAGGGATGGCGAAACCATTGTGTTGGGAGGGCTGATCCAAGAAGAAGACCGAAAAACCCGCACGACTATTCCATGGATCGGCGATCTTCCGTTTATCGGTAATCTCCTGAGCTCGTTTATCACCAAACGGGTTACCACCGAGGTGATTTTGACGATCACACCACACATCATTCAAGGCATGACTCCTCCCGGGCTGAGTAAACAGGTGTTCTGGTCCGGAACGGATTCAACCTATGCGACGAGTCCGCTGTTTACCCCGCAGGGGAAGAAAATGTCCATGATGGGGAATGGGGCCGCCGGTGCGGGGCTCTCATCATTGGGAGTGGCGTCAAAGGGAGGGGGGGGAGGGAAAGCCTCTACAGCATCACTTACCCCATTGGTGTCGGTGGGGGCGGTCGCTTCGATCAGACCGGATGAGTCGGTCATTCAAATGGGAAAAGAATTTACGCTTGCCATCGATGACGAGCGTCTTCGGCCTGCGGGAGAAGGCGTGTTTCAGCTACAGTATGATCCAAAGGTGCTGGAGTTCAGAACGATTCTGAATGGCAACGTCATCTCGCTCGATAGCACGGGTGAGGAGGCGTCCAATAGTTCGGTAACGCAAGCAGGGATGGTGACGTTTAAGTTTTCGCCAGTAGCAAGGCAGGTTGGCGGGCGGACCGTCACGGTCACCTTCTATGCCAAGGCGCCTGGCGTATCGCCTGTGCGTGTGGTGTTGGTGGATTCCGCTGCAGAATCATCCACGGCACCAGCTCAAGAAGGAAAAGGTATTGTGAGGGTGCGGTGAAAGAGTCAGGCGTGACCCTTTTGGAGCTTCTGATCACGCTGACGATTGTGATGGTCCTTGCTTCTGTCGCGATGCCGCTCAGTCGACTGTCGGCGAAACGGACTCACGAAATAGAATTGCGCCAGCATTTGAGGATCATGCGGGCGGCCATCGATACCTTCAAGTTGGAGTGGAACCGCGATGGCGACGTACTATTGGGGCCGGCTTGCTTGAAGAATAAGCTCACCTGCAAAGACGTCACGAGCGCCTACGGATATCCGAAGTCTCTGGATATGCTCTTGGGAATCAAGCTCACCAGTGAAGAGGCGACGGTGAGGGGCACGACGACGAAGCGGTATCTGAGGAGTCTTCCTCTCGACCCCTTCACCGGCAAGGCCGATTGGGTATTCCGATGTTATCGAGATGCGCCGACGGCATCGAGTTGGTGCGGTGACGATGTCTACGATGTGATGACTCAAAGTCAGGACATGGCATTAGATGGAACGAAGTATCGAGATTGGTAGGCGTGGCACACGGGGCTCAGATGGCTTCACACTGATCGAACTGATGATCGTGGTATCGATCATCGGTATTCTGGCTACGCTGGCGGTGCCTTCGTACCAATCGTCGGTCGTCAAAGCTAAGGAGGCTGCCTTGCGTCAGGATCTTTCGACACTTCGGGATGTGTTGGATCAACACAAGGCGGACCAGGGGAAGTACCCTCTGTCTCTGGCGGCATTGGTGAGTGCCGGGTATTTACGTGGCATGCCAAAGGACCCCTTCACTGGTTCGACAACCACCTGGCAAGAGATTTCTGATCCGATCGAAGGGGGCGTGGTCGATGTCTTTTCCGGGGCTGAATTTGTGGGGACGAGCGGTACCCCGTACAATCGTTGGTAAGGATGTGTATGTGCAATCGCGATCGTAGTCTGGTCCAGGCTTCAGCCGACGCAAGACGCGCCAGTTCTTCAAGGGTGCGAGTCGGAGTGTTAACAGTTGTCGGGTTAGCCTCAGTCCTGTTTGTGGGATGTGGCGAGCTTGAGCCGATGCGCGAGCCGGAGGTGGTTGAACTTCAGCTGACCACAGACACATTAAAAGCGTCGGTGCGCGATGCGCAGCGGATGGTGGCGGAGTTACGGGCCGATCTTGAATCGCGGCGGAGTGAATTGGCCGAGGCTCAGGTGGCTCGAGCCCAGCTGGAAGGTCGAGTCAGAGAAGCCGAGCGACGGGTCATCGAAGCGAGGCAGGTTATTGAGTTGCAACGGGAAGAGCTGGCCGTTGCTCGGACGGATCGAGATCGTGTGTCACGAGGCAGTCATCAGTTACAGGGTCAGTTGAAGCAGCTGCAGAAGCAGTTTGCGCAACCCGGGAAATCGGAATCGGCTCATGATGGGCAAGGGGCCGCTCCACCACCGTCTCGCGGTGCAATGCGCAAAGGTTCGAAGGCGACGCAGGTTCCTGCACAACGAAGTCAGCTCTCGGAATTTCCAGAGATGCCTCGGGCAGGTGCGATCGCCGCGACGGTGTCGCAGGTGCCGGTCGACCGTGAGTCCTTGTCAGCGGTTGAGTCTCAGCCGGCGCCAGCTAAGCATATCTCCGTAAAGCCTGGTGATACGCTTTGGAGTATCGCGCAGAAGTATCGAGTCAATACGGAACGTCTGCGGACGTTCAATCAATTGACCGACAATAGGATTGTCATTGGACAGGCCTTATGGTTGCCGGATGATCGGCCCATGTCCGTGGCTGGTGCCGATAACGTTGAGTCGACGCCTTAACATTCATTCTTGTTATCCGCCTGATATTTGTGCACGCCGTACCATGCCTGTCTTTGCTTACAGAGTGGCCCGTTCTGATGGATCAACCCTCGATGGAAAGATGGAGGGAGAGGAAGAACACCTCGTTCGATCCAAGCTGGAAGGCCAAGGCTTTCTTATTTTTCGTCTGCAACGGCAGGGGGGAACTACAGCCGGTTTGGGTCTTGGGGGGCGGGCGTTTGGGAAACTTCCACTCGGCGAATTTTTAGTATTCAATCAAGAGCTGCTCGCGCTTGTGAAAGCCGGTCTCCCCGTATTGCGAGTGTGGGATCTCTTGATCGAGCGATCCAACCATGCAGGATTTCAGCAATCCTTGCGGACGGTTCGACAGGATATTCGTGGAGGAGCGTCGGCGTCCGAAGCGTTGGCAAGACACCCGGCCCATTTCTCTGAACTGTATATTGCGACGATCAAAGCGGGCGAACAATCAGGGAATCTCGCCGAGGTGCTGCAGCGATTTATTGCGTATTTGAAATTGATGATCGGGCTGCGCCAGAAAGTTTCGAAAGCACTGGCCTATCCTGCCTTTCTCGTGCTTGTCGGGATTGCCGTTATTGGGTTTCTGTTGACGTACGTCGTGCCGACATTCGTGTCAGTCTATGCCGAGACATCGAAATCGTTGCCGCCTGCCACACAGCTGTTGCTCGATGTGGTGACAGGCGGCAAAGCATACCTGGTGCCTGGGTTTGCAGGGCTCGTTATTCTTGGGCTCATAGGCCGCGCGTACTATGCGACGTCGGCAGGGCGACTCGTCGTGGATCGACTGGTATTGCGCGTGCCCATCGTGGGGCCGATTTTCGTGAAACATTATACGGTGCAGCTCACGCGCACGCTTGCGACGATTCTTGCCGGAGGCACTCCGCTTGTAGAGGCATTGTCGATTGCACGAGGGGCTATCTCTAATCGGTATGTGTCCGTCGGAGTGGCGGGCACGGTGGCGGAAATTCGCGAAGGGACGACGTTGGCCGCCGCGTTGGATCGTCCAAAAGTATTTCCAAAGCTCGCGGTGGAGATGTTATCGGTCGGTGAGGAGACCGGATCCTTGCCGACGATGTTGCACGATGTGGCTGAATTTTATGAAGGTGATCTGGACCTCCAGCTCACGCAACTGACGACCTGGATTGAACCGGTGCTACTCTTGATTATGGGGGTTTTAGTGGGCACGATCGTCATCGTCATGTATCTGCCGGTCTTTCAAATGGCTGGGGCGGTGTAGTGCTGCAGACTGGCAGTACAGGGATCGGCTTGTTGTTCTTATTGAGGAGTGAGTAGGAGCCTATGTTGCGGACTGTGACTCGCCCCACGCTGATGGATGTGCTTGTCCGGCAGGGGATTCTGCCGAAGCAGACGATTGACCAGGTGCTCAGCCGCTTGGGTGGCGTGACGGCAGCTCTCGGGCAGACCTTGGTCAGTGAGGGGCTTCTCTCTGAGGAACAGTTGGCGCGCGCATTGGCGGCCCAGTTTGACTTGCCGTGTAATCTGCTCACAGAGTTTCGGGTTGACCAGTCGTTTTACGACTCCATGTCGGTAAAACTCATGCAACGGCATCCGTTCATTCCGATTGCAGAACATCAAGGCCGCTTGGCTGTCGCCATTCCCGACCCTCAGGACCTCCTGGCCCTGGATGAGTTGGAGTTGCTCTTGGGCCGTCCGTTGGACTTGGTCGTGAGTCCGAGAAGTTCGATCCTGGCGTCTCTGGAACGTAGTGAAGGCTCTAGCCAAGCCCTTCGGGAACTCGAAGCCGAGTATCGATCTGTGCTGGTGAAGGAGGACGAGCGTGGAGAGGAAGTCCTCACGATGGACCACGCAGGAGAGGATCAAAGTCCTGCCGTCAAATTACTGGACTCGATTCTTCTGAGCGCGTTACAGCGTCGGGCCAGCGATATTCACATTGAAGCGGCCGATCATGCCACTAAGGTGAAGCTACGGGTTGATGGAATTCTCGTTCCGGCAATGGAACCGCTCGATGTCCGGCTCCATGCGCCGTTGGTCTCGCGACTCAAAGTGATGTCTGATCTGGACATCGCCGAGCGGCGGGTACCGCAAGATGGAAGCTTCCGGATGCGGCTGGAACGAAAGACCGTCGATTTCCGTGTCTCAATCCTCCCGAGTGTGTTCGGTGAATCGGTCGTCATTCGTATTCTCGATCGCGAAGCCATTACGACGGGCGTGTCGACGTTGCGATTGGAACGACTGGGATTTAACGCGGAAGATCTGAAGCGTTTTCGGCGCGCGATCACGCGGCCCTACGGCATGGTGTTAGTCACCGGTCCGACTGGAAGCGGGAAGACGACGACGCTGTACGCCGCGATTACGGAGATGAATATTAAGGACGACAAGTTGATCACGATCGAAGATCCGGTCGAGTACCAACTGTCGGGGGTCGTGCAAATTCCCGTGAATGAGAAGAAAGGCCTGACCTTCGCACGTGGGCTTCGGTCCATCTTGCGTCATGATCCTGACAAAATCATGGTCGGCGAGATACGCGATGGGGAGACCGCGCAAATCGCCATTCAATCGTCGCTCACCGGCCATTTGGTTTTGACGACGGTGCACGCCAACAACGTGTTCGATGTCATTGGGCGATTTGCGTCAATGGGAATCGACGCCTACAACTTTTTGGCTGCGCTGAACTGTGTGCTGGCGCAGCGGCTGGTTCGCATGGTGTGTCTCGCCTGCCGCGTGGAGGTCAAACTCGATCAAACGCTGGCGGAAGAATCCGGTCTCGATTTCGAAGAATACAAAGACGTGCCGTTTTATGAAGGCAAGGGGTGCCAGGAGTGCCATGGTACTGGGTATCGCGGACGAAAATGCATCACGGAGTTTCTGGATCTGAATGACGAAATCAAAGAAATGATTCTTGCTGAACGTCCCCTCTCCGAGATTCGCTATCGTGCGGTGACCGGCGGGATGATCACGTTGCGGCAGTCCGCTCTCAGAAAGGTATTGGAAGGTTCTACGACCTTGCGTGAGATTAATCGAGTGACGTTCAGTGAGGAAGGGTAAGTGATGTGGGGGCTTACGGCTAATCGTCCCCGGCATTGTTTGAAAATCGGCGCGCAGACGCTCGCCTGGGGAGAGGCGGTCCGCACCTGGCGAGGGCGATATCGCTACCGCAGTGTTCTCTCGTCGATACCAATAGGGGCCATCAAGCTTTCCCCCATGGATCTGAATCTGGCAGACCTGTCTGCGGTGGAAACCCGCCTTCGGTCATTGGCAGGACCAAGTCACGACGTTCGGTTTGCAGGGCGGGTGTGGTTGCCAGACGTTCCGCGTCCGATTGTGTTGCTATTGCCAGATCTGGCGGTGCGCACGACGGTGTTGCAATTGGACCAATTCCCGGCTCAGGCGGAAGAGCAAGAGTCGCTGATTCGTTGGCGTGTAGGGCAGGAGCAGTTGGTGCCTTTGGCCGGAGCCAAGATTGTTTGGCAGGGCTTCCCTTCATACGGCGCAGGAGACAGACGTTCCCATGTGGTGCTTGTCGTGGCGATACAAGAAACCATCTTGAGACAATATGAGTCTCTCTGTGAGTCGGTTGGCTTGCTTCCTCAGGAGGTCGGCGTGGCCAGCTTTCGTCTGTTCAATCTCTGGCTGAAAGCCGCAGGAGGGCGGAAACGGGCGGGCCGTGATTTGCTCTGGGTCAGTGTATCGGATGGCGGGGTGACCTGCTTTGTGATGCAGGAGGGCCGACTGATATTTGTTCGAACCAAGCGGTTGAGCGTTGAATGCCTCGCAGGTGAAGAAGATCCTGGTTCCGACGTGGCTAACAACATCGTTGAGGAATGTGCCGCGTCACTTCGTGCCTGTGGCGAACACCACCCAGGCCTGAACGTGGCGGAGGTTGTGCTTGCCAGCGATAGTCCATTCCCGACGCTTGAAGAGGCGTTGACTCGCGAGCTTGGTTTGTCGACTGAGAGTCTGGATTGGAAAGCGGTCGAACGGTTGGGTTGGACTCACGATGGGGGGAGCAGACCATGGGCGACGCTCTCTGCCGTGGCGGGGGTGGTATAGGCGATGGCTTCAGGACGAAAATTCTTTCGGATGTTCGCCGGTAGGGTGAACCATGTCCTGGTGAAGCCAGGAGGCACACGATATCTTCACATCGAACTGAGCAGCCGATACCGCTGGTATCTTGCGCCGACACGAGTCGTGCTGGTTGCGCTCAGCTGGATCCTGGGGGGGGCAATTCTTTGGAGTGTGAGCCTGACCGTGATGGCGATGCATGATCGGCAGGATTTGCAAGCACGACTGGATCATGTTCGTGTGCAAGATCATCAGCTCCTTGCCGAGGCCCAGCGGGAAGGTCTTGATCTCTCCGTGTCTTCATTACAACAGCTGCCGGGGGAGGTCAGTTTGGCGAACCAGCTACTCACCAAACGGCATTTTTCCTGGACGCAGTTTCTGTCCGCTCTTGAAACCGCCATCCCCCTGCATGTGTCGATTCAGAGTATACGCCTAGATCCCGGGAGCGCGGTCGTCCACATGACTGGGTTGGCGGTGACAGTCGAAGATGTCACCGCGCTGACAGTTACCTTGCAGGATCACGCCGTGTTTCGCGACCCTGTGCTGGGCCAACATCGGGTAGGACAGGATGGTTTGGTTGAGTTTGACTTGACGCTGCATTATCGGCAACCTGGCGCATAGAGCTACATGATGGATTTTATCCTCCAACAGCTACGAAAACCCTATGGGATTTTGATTCCATGGCTCGTGCTGGTGTTCCTGCTGATCGGAGTATTGTGGGCGACGTGCACGGTGGGGATTGATGGAGCGGAACAGAGCCGGGCCAAATTGGAACGTGAATGGAGCACAGCCCATCAAGAGTATATTCTCCATAAGGACGCACAGAAAGCGCGGAAGGATCTTGCGCAAGTGTGGTCTGTCTTGCCGGGTGAACGAGACTTTGCTCCCTTGGCGCTCGGCATTACTGAGGAGGCCAAGCGTGATCGAGTGATCCTGCCCGCTCTCTCCTATAAGACGGAATCCACGACGGTGGCCCATACGAGTAAGGGTGTGCTTCAAGGCACGATGACCGGTCGCTACGAGGATCTTCGCCGGTTTCTCTATGACGTAGAGACGGCTGAGGAGCTCGTATACATTGAGGATTTGGAGCTTGTACGCTCAGGCGCCCAGCAGGACCAGACGTTGACGTTCAACATTAAAATTGCCACGTACCTTCGTGGTGAGCCTGGTAAGGCCACGGTTCAGTAGCGTCGAGACATGATGATGACGAATCGAAAAAAAGTGATGGTGTTGGCCGTGCTCGGCCTCTTGTGGGGTGGCATTGTTGTCTGGCAATGGCTGGCTGTCGAAGAACCCGTACGTGTGCCACTGGCAAATGTGACGGGCCCTACGTCCAGGCCCATGGCACCTCGTGGAGGAGTCGATAGGTTGCATGTGCAGCTTGACCTTCTCGCCGCGACAAGGACGCAACGAGAGATGACATTCACGACGCCACGAAATATCTTTGCCCCGCCTCGTCGCAATGATTCAGCGGCTGCTAGTGCACAGGAGTCTGAGCCTGCTCCTAGGTCGGAGCAGGCGTTGCGCCAACAGGCCGTTCTCGACGAATTGGGACAGTTTCACTATCTCGGGTTTGTGAGAATGGAGGAAACGTGGCGAAAAACCGGTCAGATGGCTGTGCTCAGGAAGAATGACGACCTTCATGTCGTCAGGACCGGTGAAACCGTAGAAGATCAAGTTCTGGTAAAGGCCATCACGCAAGAGAGTGTGACGTTGCTAGATCGTCCGTCACGAGTGGAGCATACGGTCATGCTCTCCGAGGAAGCTCCGACACAGCCCTAACGGTTCTATGCGCATCTGCCGACAGCGACGAGTTTTCAGCGAGCAAGGTGTAACCTACCTCATGCTCATGTTTGCGATCGTCTTGATCGGTATCGCTACGACTGCTGCAGCAAAACAATGGAAGGTCATCGTCCAGCGGGAACTTGAGGCGGATCTGTTGGCCAAAGGAATTGAGATTCAGAATGCGCTCGCATTCTATTCCGCGACGGTCAAGGCGGGCCGTGTGATGCCAGGAGAGATCTATCCCCAGACCCTGGCGGACCTCACGAGATTGCCCAAACCATTTTTACGCAAGGTCTATCTTGACCCCATGGGTCATGGAGAGTGGGAATATCTCAGGGCTCCGACAGGCGGTATCATGGGTGTGCGGAGTAGGAGTCGCGCGAAGCCATTCCGGCAGCGCGATTTTCCCCTTGCTGTCCGGCATTTTGAGGGGCGCGCCACCTATCATGATTGGGTCTTCCAACATCCGAATCCCTCATCAGCGCAGAGCGTGCCACAAGGGGCTGCGCCGGGTGCGATGGCGCCATTAGCGACGGGATCCTCGAGCACAACTGGCGGCGGCACGTCAGTTTCTCCGTCAACTCAGAGGCCGCCGAGCATGAATCCTTAATCCCCCCCTAGCGCCCCTATATCGATTCCTGAAAATATTATGGTATTCACAACGAGAGAAGCGTAAAAGAGGCGTCATCGTATGCGTATCCTTATTACAGGTGGAGCTGGGTTCCTCGGGAGTCATCTCTCCGATTTGCTACTGCAAGGTGGACATTCCATCATCTGCATGGACAACCTCCTGACGGGACGGATGGAGAACATTGCCCATTTGCTCGGGCACGACCGGTTCTCCTTCATTAAATACGACGTCTGCGACTATCTTCATGTTGAGGGGGCGTTGGATGCCGTCATGCATTTTGCCTCGCCTGCCAGTCCGCAAGACTACATGGAGTTTCCGATTGCCACGATGAAGGTCGGGGCGATGGGGACGCATAAAGTACTGGGGTTGGCACGAGCAAAAGGCGCGCGATTTATCCTTGCCAGCACATCGGAGGTCTATGGTGATCCTCTCGTGAACCCTCAACCGGAAACGTACTGGGGGAATGTGAACCCGATTAGCCCCCGTGGGGTCTACGATGAAGCGAAACGGTTTGCCGAGGCGATGACCATGGCGTTTCATCGCTATCATGGCGTCGATACGAGGATTGTGCGTATTTTTAATACGTTCGGTCCACGCATGCGTCCGCACGATGGCCGGGTTGTGTCTAATTTTATCGTTCAGGCACTCCAGGGAAAGCCGCTCAGTGTATTCGGCGATGGGTCCCAGACCAGGAGCTTCTGCTATGTCGAGGACCTGGTCCGCGGCATTACCTCATTGCTCATGCTGAATTCAGACAAGACGGTCGAGCAACGGACAGACCGAAAGTTTCTGCTCAGGCAGAAAGCAGGCGTGGATGATTCCAGCATGCACGACCCGGTAAATATTGGAAATCCGCGTGAATTGACCGTGTTGGAGATCGCGAAATTGGTCTTGAAGCTGACGCATTCATCAAGCCAAATCACATACAATCCATTGCCAGCCGATGATCCAAAAGTCAGACGGCCTGATATTTCACGGGCGCGCAGTCTCCTGAAATGGGAGCCTCACGTAGAGCTCGACGAGGCCCTCCTCCGGACGATCGAATATTTCAAGAAAGTGATCTAGGTGTTGATTCTGGCGCGATAGGTCGCCTTCCTTGGTCTGTTCCGAAGGGAAAACAGGCTACAATGGCCGCCTTGACCGCGTCGAAACTCCCGCTGTATCCTGTCATAGCTTACACGTCACAAGGGATCAGTCTTTTTATGTTATCTGACCAAACGAATCAGGCGGACACGTCGCTCGAACCCATCGAAGAATCAACGGCCGTGGAGGTCGTTGCGCCTCCCGTACCGATTCCTGAGTATGTCAATGAATTGGTCACGCGCGCCAAACAGGCCGCTGGCCGGCTGGCGACGTTGTCGACGGTCGTGAAGAACCGTGCGCTTCTCGCGATGGCAGAGGCGCTTGAAACACAGCAGGATGCGTTGCTTGCCGCCAACGAACTGGATCTGGAGGCGTTCGGAGCTGAGCCGGAGAAGCAGGCGATGGCGGATCGGCTCCGTTTGACCGCCGAGAGGATCACCGAGATGGCTGCGGGTCTGCGTGAAGTGGCTGCGCTTCCCGATCCTCTCGGGGACATGCCGAAGATGTGGACCAGGCCGAACGGGATGCAAGTGGGGCGCGTACGGGTTCCCATCGGCGTCATCGGCATTATTTATGAGTCCCGCCCAAACGTCACGGCCGATTCCGCCGCGCTCTGTTTGAAATCCGGGAACGCCTGCGTGTTGCGGGGCGGGAGCGAGGCCATCCACTCGAATACGGCGATTGCAACCGTCTTATCAGAAGCGGCAGAGAAAGCCGGTGTTCCGGCCGGAGCGATTACCTTTGTGGCGCGGTCCGAACGTGAGTTGGTCCCTCTGTTACTGAAGCAAGATCGCTATGTCGACCTGATCATCCCGCGCGGCGGCGAATCACTCATGCGCGTCGTGACCGAGCATGCCACGATCCCTGTCATCAAGCACGATGCCGGGGTCTGTCACATCTATGTCGATGCCGACGCTGATCCGGCCATGGCGGAACGGGTCTGTTTCAATGCGAAGGTGCAACGACCGTCGACCTGCAATGCCGTGGAGACCCTCTTAGTCCATCAGGGCATTGCGCGAAACTGGCTCGCCCCATTTATTGAAAAGTTGGTAGAGGCCAAGGTCGAGGTTCGCGGCTGTCAGAAGACCTGTCAGTTGTCATCGTCGGCCAAACCCGCAAGCGACGAGGATTTCGGAAAAGAATTCCTCGATCTCACCGTGGCGGTCAAAGTGGTCAAGAACGTCGATGAAGCGATGGAACATATCGCCAAATACGGCTCACGCCATACGGAGGCGATCGTGACCTCCGATTACCCCAAGGCGATGCGATTTTTGCGCGAGGTCGATGCCAGCGCGGTGTTGGTGAATGCCTCGACCAGGTTAAACGATGGCTTTCAGTTCGGGCTGGGAGCGGAAATCGGGATCAGCACGTCCCGTATCCATGCCCGAGGCCCGATGGGGCTTGAAGAATTGACCTGCTTCAAGTTTATCGTCTTGGGGAGCGGGCAAGTCCGCGAGTAGATGTCCTCCGATCCACTCTCTGTCGCACTGAGAACGTCAGGTCACCTTCACTTCCCAGTCAATCTTCCTTTCGCACGGGATCTCGAGGAGGCGGGTGGACGAGTCGTCCGCCAGCCCACCGGGCATCTTGTGTTTTCTCGCCAGGACGGTCGCCGGTTTCTGGCAACCGATCCGCATGGACATCCGTTACATGAATGCGAGTGGGGGACCGACTCCTCAGGCGCTGTGGTTCTACTCCGTGCTCGAATCCGGTTAGATTGGGGACAATGGGTGGGGTTGAAGCCGGCTGGGTTGGTGAATGAAACCAGCCTCAATCTTGCCAGTAAGCCCGGTTGGCAGCGGTTGACGGCTGACGATCTGCGAGCGATGGCCGCGCAGGCTCTCCGGGTCCCGATCGAAGAAATTCGATTTTTTTACCGGGATGGGGATCTCGCGATCGGGTCGACCGGTCGAGCGACGATTCGCCAACGAAAAGATGCCTTCTATGTCCTGCAGGATGGGGACTTCGAACGAGCTCGTTTTATGTCCTGCATGGGAGCGATGAATTGGGCCTCTATTGATTTTTTGCCGGTCGTCGAACTCTTCAAGTCACTGCTACCGGGAACAGGGTCTGCCGTGTTTGAATTGATACGTGGACTGTATGACGATCAGAACGAGAAGCATGCGACTCCACGCCCTTTGCGATATCGGGGGATTCCAACCTATCCGTCGGAAGCGGCCTTTGGGTTGTTTAGTAGTTTCTTTACTCCCCAGGCGCCAGGGGGGGGGCATCCGTTCACGCTCTTTATGAATCCTGAGCGGTCCAATCAAGTCAGTTGGCTGCCATCGGGGACACCGCCGACGCGATATTTTGATCAACGAGCGGATGCCTGTCTGACAGTCCAGGGTAGCGTGTTGCGTAAGGTGACCGTGGCGTCAGATTCCTCCGGGCTATCCTATCTGAGTTCGAAAGGCCGTCGGTTTGCCCACTGTGACCGGAGTGCCGCAATTGTCGGAACGCATATCATCCTGAAGGATCGCGATCGTGAGACCGCGTTGGCCATGACCCTGCCGACGGGGATCCATGAGCAGACTGGCGCGCCTGTGGCCACGAGCCCGGTCGATTGGCGGTCGGTCTTTGTCCAGGGAATTCCGTTCATCCCCCCATCCACAGCCTACGGCGCCGTGTTGCTCTATCCGGAAGACGAATCCCAAATCGGTGAACGTGCGGCACAGCCATTTGTGGCGGACTATCTACAAGATCTTGGTGAGCAGGACCGGGAAATTGGCGCGGCGCTTTCACATGCCGGGCGCGTCCTCATCGACAACGGCGACGCCGTGATCGCGACCTGCATGATGTTTGATCGGCCCAGAGACTATACCGTGCGGATCTACGATGCCGCGCTTGCGCAAAAGCAGGCGCAACAACTCTGGAACGTCTGTGCGGAGTCGCAGCGGTGGGATTGGCTCACACACATCCGATTCGTTTCCACCGAAGGACCGCAAGAGCCAGAGGCTCCTCACTCTTATGATGTGCTGTATCACTGGGTACCCTATGAGGGAGGCGACCAACCAGCCAGGTTGACAGGCTGTCTGAAGGGGATCAGCCTGGCTCTTCGGGGAGGAGGGCATGCCTTCGTCATTGGTCCGGCACAGTTGGGCCGACAGGGCTCGACCGTTGGGCTCCAGGTCTGCTGGGAGGAGCTGGTCGAACAGCTCCCCACATTTCGGATGCATCGCACGATTTTGCCGCGAGCCACACTCAAGACAGGGCTCACGTTGTTTCACCTGAAGAAGGTGTAAGGTGCTTGCACTGCATGTCATGGATCGATTACGGTTATCCCTATGAGCGAACCGACGCCAGAGCAGATCGACGGCGAAGAACCGAGCGACAAAGTCGTCATCTATTGGGAGCGGGAGTATTCGACGGCCTTCGCGCCGGAGCGATTGAAGCTCGATTTCATGCCGCATCGCCCGTTATTGTCCGGGATGTCGTTGAACGAACAGCGGACGGTGGCGGTTGAGGGCTACAAGGTGATTCCTGACGATTGTGGACCGGTGCGAACGGTGGGGCAGTACGGGTGGCTCATTCGTTCCCCCGCTGACTGTAAAATTCGCCGAACGACCGATGGGGTCAAGTGGCAGGCCCCACCGATTTTGCCGGAAGAGCGAGTCCTTGGCTATAAGTCGTTTTCAGGGACCTATGTCGATCTCATCTTAAATAGCGGGTATCCCAAGCTTTGTTGCGGTATCCGGTTCTACTATCCCAAGCAGGTGGGCTTGATGATGAAGGACGTGCCGAACCATTTCTATCATTATCCAGACCGGACGTTTTTTGTATGGGAGGGGATTAAGACGCAAGAGTATAAACGTACGCCGAATATGTACGACTGGCTTCAGGACTATGATGCGTTCACGGCGAATTTTCTCTTGCAACTCACGAAGCCAACGACGATTAAGCGGGGCGATCCCATCGGCATCGTGGTTCCGGTGATGCTGCCCAAGCAGTTTTCTCTCGAAGAGCTCAAACATCCTTAGCGAAACCTAGTAGCCCGGTGCCCGCAGCCTGCCACGGTGGACGGCGAGGTCATGAACCTTCTCGTTCGATGCACTGCGGTCCTCAACCCATTTCTCAGTCCCCATATCGGATAGGCCGTGAAAGTGCGCTCCCGCCTCAATAGAAATTGTCGGAGTGCGGATATCGCCGATCACAATCCCCGGGTTCAGGATCGTGACCTGTTTAGAGGCTGTGACATCTCCCTTGATTTTTCCGCTCGTGATTAAGACCCCGGCTGTGATGTTGCCTTTGATGATCGCATGTTCCCCAACCGTCAGCGTCCCGGTTGAGTGGAGTTCACCTTCCAGCTGACCATCGACCCGAACGTTTCCCTCCAAGGTCAGGGTGCCTTTAAAGACGACGTCTTTTCCCAGAAATGTAAAATCTTCCTGCCCCGTTACTGTCCCCGCTTGAGTGTTTCCGAACGCCCACATGACATCCTCCTAATACCTACGCTCCCTATGACGAGCCCGCACGGCTGTCCAGATTGGGCGCTCGGGGGCCCTGTGCATGCGAGTTGGGCTTCCACATTGCTGTGCGTTCATACGAGAGGCAGTCAGGTTACGTTTCATGGGCCCTAGACCGCAGCTCGCTTGAGGGGTGAGACGCTGGCGTCGTCGACGGAGCGGAGCGTCGTTTCCCGGCTCACTTCTCGAACTGCTTGTGTCATCTCCAATGTGCCATTGAAGAGCACGCCGTCCTCGATCGAGAGCATCGGGGTCTTCAGGCCGCCATTGAGCACGGCAGGCGCAAGCAGCTTGATTTTTTCTTTTGCCACGACATCGCCGGTGATTTTCCCCATACACACGATGGTCCCTGCGCTCACTTTGGCTGTGAGGACGGCTTCTTCTCCGACCAACAGGGTCCCGTCGGTGTGGATCTCTCCATCAAGGAAGCCATCGATTCGCACCGTGCCGCTGTATGAGATCGTGCCTTTGAATTCGACGCCTTTGCCGACGAAGGCCACGATGGCTTCAGTCGATTCCGGTCGAGAGTTTGGCGATGAAGGGATATTGCCCTCCAGGTCTGAGAGGGATTGCGTCGAACGTCTGCTGTCCTGCTTTTCCGGCTGCCACATAATCGGTCCTCCTCTGTGTGTTGGATCAGGTAACGTTGGTCTCAGTTTCTGTTATGACCTGTATCGGTTGGTGAACGAGAAATATTGAGCGTTCGATGCCGATGTGGCCCAACTATGCATCTCACTGTCCAGTTTTTCCCCTGGAGAGACAGGACGGCTCCTTGCCGTGGGTGCAGCGGACCACTATATGTTGTGGGTTGGTGCATCGTGGCGGTGGCCCATGGGGGGCTTATTGTGGATGTATTTGACGGTAGGTCTTGTCACTGAAGTGGGAATAGCTCAGATTTTTCGATAGCAGGTACGGCCATTTCGAGAGGAGTCTTGGTCCCATCACCTGGAGAGGTGGAATCTCTCTGTGCGGGCCCGTAGCGCGAGTATCGTCTCACAGCTTGACAGCGTTCCTTCGGCCTCAGTAAGATACCCCAACCTTTAATGCTCATCCTGCGAGGTGAGCAAGGAGTGTCCGTGGGCTTCAAGCACGTTCGTGTCCGTCGATATACGCCAGCCTTCTCGTCGGATTTCGATGAGAGGGTTTTTTTATGTGTGGAATCAATACGATGAGCCCTACACCTCAGGATCGACCTCAAGAGCGGCTCGTGATGGATACGGGAGATATTGCGCGGGCGGTCACCCGCATTGCCCATGAAATTCTCGAGCGGAATAAGGGCGTGCAGGATTTGGCGCTGGTCGGGATTCGAACCGGGGGAGTGCATCTGGCCCATCGGCTGGTGAAACGTATTCAGGAAATTGAAGCGGCGTCGGTGCCGATCGGTGAGTTGGACATTACGCTCTATCGGGACGACCTCTCGATGCGGAAAGAGCAGCCGATTCTCCGCAAGACATCGGTTCCGTTTGATATTTCTGACAAGATTATTGTGTTAGTCGATGACGTCCTGTTCACGGGGCGAACCATCCGCGCGGCGATGGATGGGTTGATCGATTTTGGCCGACCGGCGGAGATTCAGCTGGCAGTGCTGGTCGACCGAGGCCATCGTCAGTTGCCGATCAAGGCTACGTATATCGGGAAAAATATTCCGACGTCTCGTGAAGAGAAGATTCAAGTGTTGCTGGAAGAACAAGGCGAAGATGATCGGGTGGTGATTCTCAAGGCCTGAGGTGGAGGAAACGATGAGCCTCAAACGTAAAGACCTCTTGAGCCTGGCGCCTTTGTCGGTCGACGAGATCCGGTTAATCTTGGAGACGGCCGACTCGTTCAAGGAAGTGAGCGGTCGTGAAATTAAAAAAGTCCCGGCCCTCCGTGGGCGTACCGTGGTCAATCTGTTTTTTGAGCCCAGTACGAGGACTCGCACCTCATTCGAGTTAGCGGCGAAACGGCTGAGCGCCGATGTGATCAATTTTTCGCCGTCGTCGAGCAGTGTGGTCAAAGGGGAAACATTGCTCGATACCGCGCGCAATATCGAGGCGATGCAGGCGGATATTATCGTTTTGCGCCACCCCTCGGCCGGTGCAGCCGAGGCCCTGGCCCGCGGCGTGAAATCTTCCGTGATCAATGCCGGAGACGGGTGGCATGAGCATCCGACCCAAGGTCTCTTGGATCTCTATACCATTCGGGAGCGGGGCCTGTCGTTCGAGGGGCTCAAGGTGGCGATCGTCGGGGATGTCGCGCATAGCCGGGTGGCTCGTTCGAACATTCATGCGCTGGTCAAGTTAGGTGCGGAAGTTCGGGTCGTCGGGCCGCCGACGATGATACCGAGTGGTGTCGATAAGCTGGGCGCACGAGTCTATTATCATCTCGACGAGGCGTTACGCGGCGTGCAGGTCATCATGATGTTGCGATTGCAGCTCGAACGGCAGGGCAAGGCGATGTTTCCAACCATCCGTGAATATGCGCGGCTCTACGGGTTGACGGCTGAGCGGGTCAAGTTAGCCGACCCAGGGGCCATCGTGATGCATCCAGGCCCGATCAATCGAGGGGTCGAAATTGCTCCGGAGGTGGCCGATAGTCTGTCCTCGGTCATTCTGGATCAGGTGGCGAACGGCGTGGCCGTTCGCATGGGTATTCTCTATCTTATGTCAGGAGCGAACTGAATCGTGGCTATTCACATTGCGGGCGGGCACGTGATCGATCCGGGACGGTTCAATGGCGTGGCCGATGTGCTGATCGATGAAGGGCGAATCGTCGCGGTGGGGCCGAATCTGACGGCTCCCGCGGGGGCCACGAAGATTGATGCCAGGGGACGATTGGTGCTTCCAGGCTTTGTCGACCTTCATGTCCATTTCAGGGAGCCTGGGTTCGAATACAAAGAGTCGATTCAGAGTGGCGCGGCGGCGGCGGTAGCCGGCGGGTTCACGTCAGTCTGTTGTATGCCGAACACGAATCCCGTCAACGACAATCAAGCGATTACAGAGTTCATGCTCGAGCGGGCGAGGGCGGCCGGGCTGGCAAATGTGTTTCCGATCGGCGCGATCACGAAAGGCTCCGAAGGGAAAGAACTGGCGGAGATCGGCGACTTGCGGCGTGCCGGTTGTGTCGCCATTTCGGATGACGGGAAACCGGTGATGAACAGTTTGGTGATGCGGCGAGCCATGGAGTACGCCTTGGCCTTCGATGTGGCGGTGGTCGATCATTGCGAAGATCTGCACCTCGCCGAGGGGGGCTGTATGAACGAAGGGGCGATCTCAACCGAGTTGGGGCTCCCGGGGATTCCCTCTGCGGCAGAAGATGTGATGGTAGCGCGTAATGTGGCCTTGGCTGAATTGACCGGGGCTCGGCTGCATCTAGCTCATATCAGCACTGAAGGCTCGGCCCGGATGGTGCGAGAGGCTAAGTCCCGTGGGCTGAGAGTGACGGCCGAGGCCTGTCCCCATCACTTTACCATCACGGAGGAAACAGTCCGAGGGTACAACACCTATGCCAAAATGAATCCCCCGCTTCGGACCTGGAAAGATGTACAAGCTATTAAGGAGGGTCTTCGCGACGGAACCATTGATGTCATTGCCACGGATCATGCGCCGCATGCCACGCAGGAAAAGCAGCTGGGTTTTGCCGAAGCGCCGTTCGGCATTGTCGGGCTGGAGACCGCGCTGCCGTTGACCTTCGCCTTGGTCGATGAAGGGGTCTTGTCGTTGGAGGCGGCGGTCGATAAACTGAGTACCGCTCCGGCGAAGGTGTTTGGATTGGCCAAAGGCACGTTGGCGATCGGGGCCGATGCCGATGTCACGATTGTCGACCAACAGGAATCCTGGGAAGTCGATCCAGCCAAGTTTTTCTCGAAAAGTCGAAATACCCCCTTTGCCGGATGGAAGGTGAAGGGGCGAGTACGAACGACCATCGTCGGCGGTCGGGTCGTGTTCGAGGCCAGTCAGGCGGAGGGCTAGTGCCACGCCACTTCCGCTGGGGCATGGTCTGTTGCCTGACATGTGAATGGCTGGCCTTGGGCATATGGGTCGGCGGGTTGCTGGTGCTGATCGGAGCGGTCATTCCCGCGGTCTTTAATACGTTCGGTGGGCAAGACTCAGGCGGGTTCTTTCTGACGCGAGCCTTTGAGGGGTATAATCACTTCGTGATCGGGGCGCTGGCAGTCTTGTGTGCCGGAACATGGTATCGCTGGTGGAGTGGCAATCAGGCGGTGGCGGTTAGTCGGAGCGAGATGGCGTTGCTGCTGGGGATGTCGGTGGTTGCCGGGATCATTATTCTCTGGCTACATCCAGAGGCCGCCTCGCTTCAAGCTCAGGCCTTCGCCGTAAAAGATGAGGCCGCAAGAAAGGCGGCGTTCGAAGCATTTTTCCGTATTCATATGCCGGTTCGATCGCTCTATATGGTGAATCTTGTGCTGGGTATCCTACTGACCGGAATCAAGGCAAAACGGTTGCTGCATCGGGACGGAGCGTGCACGTGAAAAAAGCGTTATTAGCATTGGCGGATGGCACGCTCTTCGAGGGGCGCGCATTGGGGTATGAAGGGGAGACGGTCGGTGAAGTCGTGTTTAACACGGCCATGACTGGCTACCAGGAAGTTTTGACCGACCCCTCCTATAAAGGTCAGATTATTACGATGACCTGCCCCCACATTGGAAACTACGGGGTCACGCCGGAGGATGTCGAGTCGAGGCGGATCTGGGCCGAAGGGTTCATCGTCAAAGAGGCCAGTACGCTCGCCAGTAACTGGCGCAGCAAGCAGCAGCTCCAAAGCTATTTGCACGATGCGAAGGTCGTCGGCATCGAAGGGCTGGATACGAGGGCCCTCACGCGCCACTTGCGCGAACATGGCTCGCAGCAGGGCCTCATTACCCATATTGAGATGGATGCCCGCCGAGCGGTGGAGAAGGCGAAAGCGGCCCCCAGCATCATTGGCCGCGATCTGGCGACCACTGTCACCTGCGAGCAATTCTATCGATGGACGGAGGGATCGGGGGAATGGATTCCTGCACTCGGCGACAAACCTCGCGTCGCTGCGACCAGACGTTGGCATGTCGTGGCCTATGATTTTGGGGTGAAACAGAATATTCTTCGCCAACTGGTGGATGTGGGCTGCGACGTCACCGTTGTGCCGGCTTCGACCACCGCAAAGCAGGTTCACGCGCTCAAGCCGGATGGGGTTTTTCTGTCAAACGGGCCAGGGGATCCTGAGGGGGTACCGTATGCCATCGAGGCGGTGCGGGAGTTGATCGGTCAGTATCCGCTCTTTGGTATTTGCTTAGGACATCAGATTCTTGGCCTCGCGCTGGGGCTCAAGACCTATAAATTAAAGTTCGGCCATCATGGGGCAAATCATCCCGTCATGGATCTCCGCACGAGACAAGTTGAGATCACGTCCCAGAACCACAACTTCGCCGTGCAAGTCACGCAGCCGATCAGTGCTATTCCAGATCGGCCGCCCGTCATCGAGACATCGTTTGGGAAAGTCGCAGTGACACATCTGAGTCTGAACGATCACTCCATCGAAGGATTGGCCTGTGTGGATCGTCCGGTGTTTTCGGTGCAGTATCACCCGGAGGCCTCTCCCGGGCCCCATGATTCGGCCTATTTATTCACCGAGTTTATTCAGCTGATGGAGAAACAGCATGCGTAGAATGTGTGTCGCCCTTGGTCGGCTGTGCCTCCTTGCGGTCATCAGTCTGCAATCCGGTTGCATCACGGTCAACCTCATCGAGCCATCGGGGCCGGTGCAGGAAGTACAGCTGAGCGGCACGGGAGATGGAAAAGTGTTGTTGCTCGATCTGTCGGGTGTGATCAGCTCGCAAGATAAAGAGGGCCTCGTGTCGCAGCCCAATATGTTGGCCACGTTCAGGGAAGAGCTGACGAGAGCCGCCAAGGATGAGAAGGTCAAAGCCGTGGTCGTTCGGATCAACAGTCCTGGTGGAACCGTGACGGCTTCGGACATCCTCTATCACGAGTTGCGGGAGTTCAAGCTCAAGAAGAAGGTTCCCGTGATTGCTTCGATGATGGATGTCGCGGCGTCAGGGGGCTACTACCTGGCCATGGCGGCGGACAGCATTTTGGTCCATCCCTCGACGGTGACTGGCAGCATCGGTGTCATCATGCTGACCGTCAATGCCCGAGGCTTACTCGAAAAAGTGGGCGTCGAGGCGAACGCCATCACCTCAGGTCCCCGTAAGGACATGGGCTCACCCTTTCGAGTTATGACACCGGAAGAGCGGGGGATTTTTCAGAGTGTGATCGACTCCTTCTATCATCGGTTTCTGGCCGTGGTACAGGAGGGGCGCCCCCATCTGACGCCCGATCAAATCAAGAAATTGGCCGATGGACGGATCTATTCAGGAGACCAGGCGAAGGCGGCAGGTTTGATCGACGAGATCGGCTATCTTGATGACGCACTCGAGCTGGCCAAGAAGAAGGCGGGTCTGACAGAGGCGCGGGTTGTGACCTATGGGCGTCGGGGGGAATATCAGAATAATATTTACTCGCGTTTGTTCGGGACGAGTTCTGTGAGTATGGCCGGGTTCGCCAATTTGGATTTGCTGTCGATGGTACGGGGTGGTACGCCACAGTTCATGTATCTCTGGATGCCGTAACGTAGAATTCGTCGATCTGACCATCTATTGATCTGGCGATCGATGGGGATCTCTGAAGTTGCTTGCAATGACACAGTTAACAGATCAACAGATCAACAGACACTTCGCGACGCCGATCGGGCGGCGAGCGATGCTGGCGTTGGGCGCCCATGGAGCCATGAACCTCTGTACGGTCTTGGGGGTTGGCGCAGCCATGAGTCTGTTCGGCAGTCTGGCCGGTTGTTATCGAGCACCTGGTACGGCTCGCGATCAGGTGATTTTTTTCTCCGAAGAGAAGGAGCTGGAATTCGGATTGAGCGCGTTCCGCGAGGTATTGCGCTCGGCGCCTCTGAGTGACAATGCGGAAGTGAATGAGTTGGTGCACCGGGTGGGACGAAAAATCGCTGACGCTGCCAACAAGCCGGAGTATCAGTGGGAGTTCGCGGTCATTCAAGACGATAAGATGGTCAATGCATTCGCTCTTCCAGGCGGGAAGGTCGCCATCTTCACCGGAATTCTCAAGACGACGAAAGACGATGCTGGCTTAGCGACCGTGATAGGGCATGAGGTCGCACATGCACTACAGCGTCACGGGGTCGAGCGAATGAGCCGGAGTATCCTGGATCAAATTGCGCAATTGGGCGCATTGGGTGCGGCGGCCTCAGGCCATGCGAATCCCGGTGCGATCCAGGGTCTGTTGGGGGCGTACGGGGTCAATGTGTCGTTGCCGTTTAATCGAAAACAAGAATCAGAGGCCGACTACATCGGACTTCGATTGATGGCACAGGCCGGGTACGATCCGCGCGAGGCGGTCCCATTTTGGGAGCGCATGAGCGGTTGTCCGAGGCAGATGATCGGGAAGGTCTGTTTTCGCTCGCAGCAGGCGGTCCCTGAGTTTCTGTCCACCCATCCGTCCGATTTGACACGTATCAACCAGATTGAAGCCTGGTTACCTGAGGCGCTCCAGTATTATCATGGGCCTGGAGGTGGGACGGCTCCACCGCCACCAGCGCCATACAGGCCGACGATCGGGCCTATGCCACAAACTAGCTAGCTGACCATAACACGAGGTTTCCGTGCCAAGGCGAACAGATATTAAATCCATTTTGTTGATCGGGTCTGGGCCGATCGTGATCGGTCAGGCCTGTGAGTTCGACTATTCCGGTACGCAGGCCTGCAAAGCACTGAGGGAAGAAGGCTACCGGGTCATTCTCATCAACAGCAACCCGGCGACGATCATGACCGATCCCGAGTTGGCCGATCGGACCTATGTGGAGCCGATTACTGCTGAGGTGGTCGAGAAAGTGATCGAGCGTGAGCGTCCTGACGCCTTGCTCCCGACCATGGGAGGACAGACCGCGTTGAATGCGACGATGGCCTTGGTCAAGCGAGGGACGCTCGAAAAGTATGGGGTCAAGTTGATCGGTGCGTCCGCCGAAGCGATTCATAAGGCCGAGGATCGCGAAGCGTTCAAACATGCGATGCAGCGAATCGGGTTGCGCGTGCCAACCAGCGGAACGGCGCATACCCGTGAAGAAGCCATCAAGATCCTCGAGCAGGTTGGATTCCCGGCGATCATTCGGCCGTCGTTTACCATGGGCGGAACCGGTGGAAACATCGCCTATAATCGGGAAGAGTTTGAAAAGCTGATCGACTGGGCCTTGGCCATGAGCCCGGTCAGCCAAGTGCTGATTGAGCAGTCGCTCATCGGGTGGAAAGAATATGAACTTGAGGTGATGCGGGACCTGAAGGACAATGTCGTCATTATCTGTCCGATCGAAAATCTGGACCCGATGGGCGTGCATACAGGCGACAGCATCACCGTCGCTCCGGCGATGACACTCTCGGACAAAGAGTATCAACGCATGCGGGATGCTGCGATTCGGATTATGCGTGAAATCGGCGTCGATACCGGCGGATCGAACGTCCAATTCGGTCTGGATCCTAAAAATGGCGACATGGTGGTCATTGAAATGAATCCTCGTGTATCGAGGAGTTCCGCGCTCGCGTCGAAAGCCACGGGCTTTCCCATCGCCAAGATCGCCGCGAAGCTCGCCGTGGGCTACACGTTGGATGAAATCACCAATGACATCACCGGTGTGACCAAAGCCTCCTTCGAACCGACGATCGACTATGTGGTGGTAAAGATCCCTCGCTTTGCGTTCCAGAAGTTCCGTGGAGCCGATCCGACCCTCACGACGCAGATGAAGTCCGTGGGCGAAGTGATGGCGATCGGGCGAACCTTTAAAGAAGCCTTACAGAAAGCGATTCGTTCGCTGGAATTGAACATGAACGGGTTCTCCTCGCGGGAGGGGTTGGACCGAGGCATTCCTGAAGGGTTCGATCGGCCTCAAGCGCTAGAGCGGGTACGCCAACATCTGCGGACTCCGATTGCGGAGCGGCTGTGGCATGTTGCCGACGGCATGCGACTCGGTCTGTCCAACGACGACCTCTTTGCCCTCACGATGATTGACCCTTGGTTTCTGGAGCAGGTTCGTGAGCTGATCCAATTTGAAGCGGTGCTGGTCGCTCAGGCGGGAAAGAAACCGGCTGCGCTGGAGGAGTCGCTTCTGTGGGAAGCCAAAGAACAAGGATTTTCTGACGATCGTATCGCACAGCTCATCGGTTCCACGTCAGCCTCGATTAGGAAGCAGCGGACCCGTGCAGGCCAGGGCAAAAGAGGGGTGACCTATAAACGCGTCGATACGTGCGCGGCAGAGTTTGAAGCCCATACCCCCTATCTCTATTCGACGTACGGAAGCGAATGTGAAGCGCGTCCGACAGACCGGAAGAAAGTCATCATCCTCGGGGGAGGGCCGAATCGTATCGGGCAGGGGATCGAATTCGACTACTGCTGTGTCCATGCGGTGATGGCGCTTCGCGAAGAAGGCATCGAATCGATCATGGTGAATTGTAATCCCGAAACGGTGAGTACCGACTACGACACCTCGGATCGTCTCTATTTTGAGCCGTTGACTGAGGAGGACGTTCTCAATATCGTGGAGCGTGAGCAGCCGCTAGGCGTCGTTTTACAGTTCGGCGGGCAGACGCCACTCAAGCTCGCGCTGCCCCTGTCCAAGGCCGGAGTGCGAATTCTGGGCACGAGTCCTGATGCGATCGATCGAGCAGAAGACCGAGAACGATTCCGCGACCTCTTGAATAAGCTCGGGCTCCGTCAAGCGGAGAGCGGCATGGCCCGATCCGTTGACGAGTCCATTCGGATCGCCGCACAGATCAGCTATCCGGTCATGGTGCGGCCATCATATGTGCTGGGCGGGCGATCCATGCAGATCGTCTACGACGAATCCGGCTTGTTGGAATACATGAAGTCGGCCGTGAAAGCCTCTCCGAAACATCCCGTGCTGATCGACAAGTATCTGTCGGATGCGATTGAAGTCGATGCCGATGCCATTTCTGACGGCACGAATGTCGTGGTGGCTGGAATCATGGAGCATATCGAAGAAGCCGGCGTCCATTCGGGAGATTCGGCCTGTTCATTGCCGCCTTACTCGCTCGACCAGAGCGTGGTCGAAGAAATTCGTCGACAAATGAAGGCGTTGGCGCTGGAGCTTGGCGTGATCGGCCTGATGAATGCGCAATTTGCGATTAAAGACAAGACGATCTATGTGTTGGAGGTGAATCCTCGCGGCTCGCGCACCGTGCCGTTCGTCAGCAAAGCCATCGGGGTGCCGTTGGCCAAGCTGGCGATGAAGACTATGGTGGGGAAGACCCTTCCTGAGCTGGGGCTGGTCGAGGCACCTGCGCCCGCACATCTGTCGGTGAAAGAATCCGTCTTCCCCTTCAATAAGTTTCCGGGGGTGGATGTCCTCTTGGGGCCGGAGATGAAGTCGACCGGAGAAGTGATGGGCATCGATCAGGATTTTGGATGGGCCTTTGCGAAGTCTCAGGCAGGCGCCGGTGCGCCTCTGCCGAAGGGAGGTACGGCCTTCATCAGCGTGAAGGAGAGCGATCGTCCTGCGGCGTTGGACGTCGTGCAGCAACTGCAGCGGTTGGGGTTTGCCATTGAAGCCACGCGTGGAACGGCAGCCTATTTACGCGAGCATGGAGTCCAGGCGGAAACTGTGAATAAGGTCAAGGAAGGCCGCCCACATATCGTGGACCATATCAAAAACGGGCAGGTGGCGTTAGTTGTGAACACGGTACGCACCGCGTCGGCCCATGCCGATTCCTTATCGATCCGTCGGGAAGCCTTGAATAAAGGGCTGGCATACTATACGACCATACGGGGCGCACGAGCGGCAGTCATGGGCATTGAAGCGATTCTCAAGACAGAGCTGACCATTCGGTCGTTGCAGGAATATCACCACCACTCATAGGGGACGATACAGACTATGCCGACACCGATCACGAGAAAGGGACATGAGGCACTTCAGGCAGAACTTGATCGTCTTCGCAAAGTCGAGCGTGCCAAAAATATCGAAGCCATCGCTGAAGCGCGCGCCCATGGCGACCTGAGCGAGAATGCAGAATACGATGCTGCTAAAGAACGCCAGGGATTTATCGAATCGCGTATCATTGAGCTTGGGTCGAAGTTAGCCGACGCTCGCATCATCGAAACGGCCGGGCGGGTTTCCGAGACGATCGTGTTCGGCGCGACCGTGCTCCTCATCGAGCAGGAGTCGCAGTCGAAGCGGCAGTACACGCTGGTAGGACAGGATGAAGCCGATATGAAAGTGAACCGGATCTCCATTCAGTCTCCGGTCGGCAAGGCGTTGATCGGCAAGCGTGTCGGCGATTTCGTCGAGGTCAAGACACCGGTGAAGATGGTTGAATACGAGGTGGTGGAGATCCGTTTCGAGGAGCTCTAGTGCCGCATCCTCCTGGGCTCATCACGCTGTTGACCGATTTCGGCGATCGGGACTCGTTCGTGGCGAGCATGAAGGGGGTAATCCTCACCATCAATCCCCACGTCTCCTGCGTCGATCTCTCGCATCATGTGCCACGCCATTCTGTCGAAGACGCCGCCTACCTCCTGAATTCCTGCTATCGCTATTTCCCCAAGGGCACAGTGCATGTGGCCGTCGTCGATCCAGGCGTCGGCAGCGCGCGGCGTGCCCTCATCGCCAAGAGTGAGCAGTACTTCTTTTTGGCTCCCGACAACGGACTCTTGACGCATATTCTTGCCGACAACAGCGAGATGGAAGTGCGTGAGATCGAGAACAAGGACTATCGGCTGCCATCGGCAGGCCACACCTTCGATGGCCGCGACCTCTTCGCCCCTGCTGCAGCCTGGCTGACCAAGCAACAGCCGTTCGAATCATTCGGGCGACTCGTCACCGACTGCAAGATTTTTACGATCCCGACACCGACCTGGGAAGGCAAGGCCTTGGTGGGGGAGATCATCCACGTGGATCGATTCGGCAATCTTATTTCTAACCTGACCCGGCAGCATCTCGAAGAAGTGCGAGCAGTCACGAAGGGCCGACAGCTGTCCATTCGGATCGGGACGCAGGCCATCGAAGGTCTGATGGCTAGCTATAGCGAAGGGACAGCGGAGCAGCCGTTCGCGCTCATGAATAGCGATGGGAATCTGGAAATTTTCGTGAAGGAAGCCTCCGCCGCAGATCTTCTCAAAGCGGGGAGAGGGGCGCGAATTGAATTCTCGTGAGCCTGTACAGCTATAGAATGGACGATGCCGAATGCGAGTCGTCTTTCCCCTCAAAGGCAGTCTATCTGGTGCGAGGGTCTGTCTTGTCTCTCTCGTACGTCGAACCAACCAAACCAAATTGAGCAGATAGACGAGATGAACCAGAGAGACTAGATGCGCCAGATCCCCTCCACGCACCGTGGGATGTCAGAGGGCTAGCCCCGTACCCTCAATCTGAAATCGCCACGACTCTGTCAGAAAAATACTCCCAACACCGTTTCTGTTCCACTAACGACTCTGACCCGACAGTGGCGGTTCAACCGGTCCGGCCCATTCGCCGGCTAAGTCCTTCAGTGCTAGATCGTCTGACGTTGCGAGGTAGGGCCCATCGCCATCATCATCGATGAAGTGGAGAACTTTCTCGGTAGTTCCATCGGATTGACCGCGATACCAATACCACCCTGTCTTTGTCGGCTTCTTCGTCGTCCAGATCACTCCGTTACCTCCCCAACCTAGGCCCATGAAGGTTTATTCAAATATTCCGTCACTGGGTATTTGTTCTTCGCAGCAACCTCGTCTTCTCCGCTCCTGCGAGTAGACGTTCTTCCTGATCGCGCCCGCCTTTGTGCCTGCGCGAGCCTATATAGGATCTCTTGCCACCCGACGAAGGCAATAGTCATGCCTGCCCTGTAACGTTCATTGTGGTAGATGCCATGGACAAGGGTGCGCCCGCCATGCGCTACAAAATGTTTGAACGCAAGACCTGACCTCAATTTTGATCATCAATCTTGTGGAAGTTTCGTAAGGCGGTACCGGGACGCGTGTTTTCACATGTGTTTATTTGAGGAACGGCATAATTGTGCGGGGCTGTGGCTTAGCCACTCCCGCGCCTCCTGGGTCGACCCGTTCGGGCTCCGCTGAGTGGAAGCCTTCGGAAATTCCCTCGCAGACTCGGTCAGTTTCCGCTTTCCTTCTCAGCGGACCCTCGTCGGGTCCCCGCTCTTCCGGCGACGTCCGCTCTGAGCCCCAGCCCCGTGCCGCGGAATGGTTCCTGGAGCTATTCTCTTCTTCTGGCACCATTTTTTCTAGGATTCGGTTGTCAGTGCTCCTCCAGGAGTTGTCAGATATTCCCGGACAGTTCGTTTCAATTCTGAGAGCTGCTCTGAGGTAGTACGATCTATCCGCGAACCAATTCGTCTTTGATACTCGTCTTCCCTCTGGGTTCGTTGGCTCGCGACAAAAAACTCAATGCTGTTTTCTGCAGAGGCTAAATTAACCTCTTCAAAATCAGGTCTTGTTGCGCTCCCGGATGCTTTGCCAATCAAAAGAGAATGATTCGATAATGGGAACCAGATCATTTGCGGCATGCCATGAAATATTCGCCCCCATTCCCCTGACTCATCATCCCGTACAAGCGGTCCAATATCACCGAGAATTAGAGCATGGGCCTTATAGGTCTCGATGCTCCAAGTTATCTCTCCTAAATCGCGTACGCGTTTATCGAGATTGCGATCGTCTTCTAGGGCTTGTCGCTGGGCCGATCGTGCGGATGCTGCCGTATCTATAGCATTAAGGTTCGGGAGTATCATTTGGCGAAGCTTCTCGTGCATGTCAGGGTGAAGAAGTATTTCGCGCATTTTGGTTTCGATCACCGGGCGAACCTCAGGAGGAGCTGCTGCCAGCATATCTCTGACGGCTGGTTCGCTCATGGCATCTTCGACGAGTTTGGCTAGTAGTTGCGGGGTATATTCTGGGTTAAGAAACTCTTGAAAGCCCTCCTTCAGAACGGTTGTCCCAATATCGTGGACGCCATCCCTGAATGCTTGAGTTCTGATAAGGGAATGCGCAACAAATCTATCAATTAGCGGCTTGGTGTTTGATGCACAATCTCCTTCGCGGAGACGCTGGACCAACATGCTGAACTGAGTCTCTATCACTGCAAGAGTTTGCTCTACGGTCTCATCTCCGTAGAAATTTCTTGGAGCAGCAACTCCCTTTGTGTTCGGTGAAAATGGGGCGCAGCCCTTTCTAAATACGTGGACATAAGCCTGCCCTCCTTTTTGACGAAAAGCGAACCCCTTGAGCAAGAACTGCGGTATGAAATGAGAATTCACAGACATGATTTAACCAGCCGATCAGGAATCTTAGACATTCTACTTTGTTGGGCTTGTCTGGTCTATCGCTGTGTGAGATGAGGGTGCAGAGTCTTTCCTGTTTCTTTCGGCTAGGACAACCCAGGACAGATTGGGGGTGCAGCAAATAATGGTCTCGAATACTGCGCTGATTGTTACGATAAATCACGCATATTGAAGGAGATGAGGGGGCTGGACGCCTACTTGTTTCTTCGGGGCTTGCTCGCTTAGGCATAAGGGGAAGGTGGCTTGCGGATTCCCAGCGTGCGCGCGTCCAACGAGGGGAGTCCGCGACCGCGCGTTGCGCGAGCACAGGGAATCGCCAGGCCTTCTTTGTTTTTTCTGTTTTTCTTCCTTGGTCTTAGAGGGAGCGGCCAGGCTGCCCTCGACTGCGCGCCTTGGACGAGCACCGCATTATCGTGCGCGTCCAGCGAGCAAGGAGGGCTGCTGACCGCTCCCTCTTATGGGCGTAAGCCGGATGCCGGGGTTAGCGTTGAGGTTTCGATAGACGCTTGCAGAATTGTGATCATGCGGGTGAGTTCTGGAAGCGACGTGCTGAGCGGAGGCAGGAGGATGAGGACGTTGCCGATTGGGCGCAGTAAGAGCCCTCGACGGCGCGCGTCCATCGTGACTCGATGGCCCATTCTGACTGTGAGCGGATAGGGTTTCTTTGTGCTCTTATCCTCCACCAACTCGATGGCGGCCATCAATCCACGCTGTCTGATATCTCCGACATGGGGCAGTTGCTGCAACGTCTCCAGGAGCCGCGCCATTGTTTTGATCTTGGGTTGTAACTTCGCGAGCGTCTTTTCTTTTTTGAACACATCAAGATTCGCCAACGCCACGGAACAGCCGAGCGGGTTTCCTGTGTAGCTATGGCCATGGAAGAAGGTTTTGAAGTCTTCGTACTTGCCGAGAAACCCCTTGTAGATTTCTTCGGTGGTCAGCGTGGCGGCCAACGGCATGTAGCCGCCGGTGAGGCCTTTGCTGATCGCCATCAAGTCCGGCGTCACCCCCTCATGTTGGCAGGCGAACATTTTCCCGGTGCGGCCGAAGCCGGTGGCCACTTCATCGGCAATCAAGAGCACCTGATATTTCGTACAGAGTTCGCGCACTCGTGCGAGATAGCCCGGTGGGGCTGTGATCATGCCGGCAGCAGCTTGGACTAATGGCTCAATGATGAAGCCGGCCAGTTCACGGTGGCGCTTCTTGAGGATCTGCTCAATCGGATCAAGGCAGGCCATGTGGCATGACGGGTAGGTCAGCTTGAGCGGGCAGCGATAGCAATAGGGCGGGTCGGCTTCGAGGGTGGGGAAGAGGAGCGATTTGAATCGCCCATGAAACAGCTCGATGTTGCCCACGCTGACCGCTCCGAGCGTGTCACCATGGTAGGCGAGCTTCAAATGCAGAAACGTATTCTTGGGGCCTGCCTGGGGACGCCGTTGCTGCCAATACTGGACTGCCATTTTGAGCGCCACTTCAACCGCTGTTGATCCGTTGTCGGAATAAAACACGCGCTTCAGACTCTTCGGTGCGATTCGAATCAGTTCTCTCGCGAGCTGAATCGCCGGGGGATTGGAGAGGCCGAGGAAGGTCGAGTGCGCGATTTTGTCGAGTTGTGTCTTGATGGCACGGTCGAGCGCCGGATGGCGGTGCCCATGCAGATTGACCCAGATGGAGGAGGTCCCGTCGAGATACTTCTTCCCTTCCGTATCGATCAGGTAGGAGCCTTTCCCACGCTCGATGATGAGCGGCTCCTCCTGTTCCCATTCCTGCATTTGGGTGAAGGGATGCCAGAGATAGGTCCGGTCCCAATCGGCGAGTGTGGCCGTGCGATTTTTCTTGGTTGTGGCCATAGGCGTGCGCAAGGAACCGGTGAGGAGACAGATTGCAGAAACCAATGGGAAATCAGTGTGAGGCGCGGATTATACGAGGGGGCCGTTGCTTTGACAACCTGGGGGGCGGTAACTATAATGAACCGATTTTATTGGGAAAAGAGTTAGCATTTGCAAAGCCTTATACGCAATTTTTCGATTATCGCCCATATCGATCACGGCAAATCCACCCTCGCTGACCGGATCCTTGATGCAACTGGCGCGGTGACTGCCCGGGAGGCCAAGGAGCAGATCCTTGATGCGATGGACCTGGAACGTGAGCGTGGTATCACGATCAAGGCCCATGCGGTCGCCATTCGGTACAAGGCCAAGGATGGGAAGACCTACGCCTTGCATTTGATCGATACGCCTGGACACGTCGACTTCACCTATGAGGTCTCACGCAGCTTGGCGGCTTGTGAAGGCGCGCTCTTGCTGGTCGATGCGACGCAGGGGGTGCAGGCGCAGACGATTGCCAATGTGAATTTGGCCATGGCGAACAACCTCACCATTATTCCAGTGATCAACAAGATCGATCTGGCCAGTGCCGATGTCGACGGCACCAAGCAGTCGATTTCCGATGTGCTGATGCTGGATGCGACCGATGCCCTCTTGATCAGCGCGAAAGAGGGCAAGGGTGTGCCGGAGGTGCTGGAGGCCGTCATTGAGCGGATTCCACCGCCTTCGGGAGATCCCGCTGCGCCGCTCAAGGCACTCATCTTCGATTCCTGGTTCGATAACTATCAGGGTGTGATCGTGTTGGCCCGGATCGTCGATGGCTCCGTGCGTCCCGGCATGAAGATCAAAGTCATGTCGAACGATCGGGTCTTTGAAGTGATGGAAGTCGGTCAATTCAGCCCGAAACGAACGAAGAAGACCGAGCTGTTGACCGGCGAAGCGGGTTACCTCTGCGCCAACATGAGGGAAGTCGCGGACGTGAAGATCGGTGATACCCTCACGGATGCGGTGACCCCCACGAGTACGCCCTTCCCCGGTTATAAAGAAGTGAAGCCGCTGGTGTTCTGCGGGCTCTATCCCACCGACACGGCCCGGTATGAAGATTTGCGGGATGCGCTGGTCAAGCTGCGGTTGAACGACTCCTCATTCGTCTATGAGCCTGAGACCTCGCTCGCTTTGGGTTTCGGGTTTCGTTGCGGCTTCCTGGGTCTTCTCCACATGGAAATCATCCAGGAACGGCTTGAGCGTGAATATAATCTGACCTTGCTCACCACCGCGCCAACCGTCGTCTATCGCGTGTTGCTGACCAATGGCGATGTCCTGGAGGTCAATAATCCCTCGCAGCTCCCGCCCCCGAGCAGCATCGAATCGTTCGAGGAGCCGTTTATTCTGGCATCGGTGATTACGCCGGAACGGTACATGGGAGCGATCATCCAGCTCTGTCAGGAGCGCCGCGGCATTCAGCGGGGCATCCAATTCCTGGATCCGACACGGGTGACGATCAGTTACGAAATGCCGCTCAATGAAGTCATTCTCGATTTTTACGACAAGCTCAAGTCGCGTACGCAGGGCTATGCCTCGCTTGATTATGAGCTGCTCGGCTATCGCCAGTCCGATCTGGTGCGGCTCGATATTCTCTTGAACGGCGAAGCGGTCGATGCCTTGTCCTTCATTACCCATAAAGAGCGGTCTATTCACCGCGGCCGTCAGCTCGCGGAGAAGATGAAGGAGCTCATTCCCCGGCAGATGTACGAGATCGCCATTCAGGCGGCGATCGGGAGCAAGGTGATTGCGCGCGAGACGATCGGCGCCATGAAGAAGAACGTGCTGGCGAAATGCTACGGTGGCGATATCACGCGGAAACGCAAGCTCCTCGAGAAGCAGAAGGAAGGGAAGAAGCGCATGAAATCCGTGGGGAACGTGGAAGTGCCGCAAGAGGCCTTCCTCGCCATTTTGAAAGTCGGTGACGAATGAGCGGAGAGACGAATCGTCCCTCATCGGACGACCTCACTTCTGTGTCCACCGATGTGCAGGCGGATGACGCGGGAGCGCCGGCGGTGTTCGACGAGCCGTCTGTGTCGCAGCTTGGCCGAAAGTCGCTCTTTCGCGAATATGCGGAAGCCATCGTGGTTGCGATGCTCCTGGCTTTTGCGATCCGGGTGTTTGTCGTCCAGGCCTTCAAGATTCCCTCAGGCTCGATGATTCCGACATTGTTGATCGGGGATCATATCCTGGTCAGCAAGTTGTCCTATGGCATTCAATGGCCTAGCCAGTGCAAATTCCAGGAGGCCTTTCCCCCCGTCAATTGTTACGCGTCACAGGCGCTCATCGAGTTCGGCAAGCCGCAGCGGGGCGACGTGATCGTGTTCCGGTTTCCCGAAGATGAGGAAAAAGATTTTATCAAGCGCATTGTCGGGGGGCCTGGCGATACCGTGCAGGTTCTGAATAAAGCCATCCTGGTGAATGGAGCGGTGCTGGACGACACAGCGTTCACGCAACGGATCGACCCGGGAATCATCGATGGCACCATCAATCCGCGCGATAATTTCGGACCGGTGACCGTGCCGGAAGGCGCCTATTTTGTGATGGGCGACAATCGAGACCAAAGCTTGGATAGCCGGTTTTGGGGGTTCGTGCGCGAGGAGAAAATCCGCGGTAAGGCATTCCGCATCTACTGGTCGTGGAGCGGACAGGGGCAATGGACGGAGTGGGTCAGATGGGATCGATTCGGAAAAGCCATTCAGTAGGCAAGTCCACGCGCCAAGCGCCTGCTGGCTCCGGGGGGCAGGGCCGTAGAGGCGAGGCCTCTCCCAAAGCGCTTCGGCAGTATATTCAGCGATTCCCGCAAGCCAGCGTGCTCGTCATCGGCGACCTCATCCTCGATCATTATATTTGGGGCCGTGTGAGCCGTATCTCACCGGAAGCCCCGGTCCCGGTCGTCCAGGTCGACTCCGAGTCCTTGAGGCTCGGCGGCGCGGCGAATGTCTTCAATAACATTCTGGCCTTGGGGGGCAAAGCCGATTTGTGCGGTGTCATCGGCTCCGACGAAACCGGACGGATGCTTCTCAAAGAGTTGGGGGGGACCCGTTCAGGGCGCGGCGGGGTCGTGATCGACCAGGATCGCCCAACTACCAGGAAGTCCCGCGTCATCGCCCACAACCAGCAGATCGTGCGGTACGACGTCGAGCGCCGGGCTGAACTGAAACCGGCGACGCAGCGGCGGATTCTCCGCTATGTCGAATCTCGGGTACGGGAGTTATCCTGCCTCGTGGTGTCGGACTATGCCAAGGGTGTGGTCAGCGCGCCCTTGATGACGGATCTCACGCGGCTTGCGGCGCTGCGTGGGATCCCCGTGATCGTCGACCCGAAAGTCGAGCACTTCAGCTACTACAAGGGCGCGACGGTCATCACGCCGAACCACCTTGAGGCGACCCAAGCCGCCGGGGTGCATGGCGATGACGATCAGGCGAGCGACGAGGCCGGTGCGATCATCCGGCAGCGGTTAGGATGCCAAGCGGTCCTCATTACGCGCGGCGAAAAAGGCATGAGTCTGTACGAGGGAGACGGAGTCTCCTGGCATATCCCGACACAGGCCCGCCAGGTCTACGATGTCACCGGAGCGGGCGATACGGTGATCGGGACGTTGGCGCTCGCGCTGTCGACCGGTGCCTCGATGAGGGACGCGGCGGCGCTGGCCAACTATGCGGCGGGTGTCGTCGTCGGTATGGTGGGCACCGCAACCCTGTCCGCACAGCAACTGTCGGAGGCCCTCGGCAATGACTGATACGGCTGCGTCCGTCATGGTGGTGATTCCGGCTCGGTTCGGATCGTCGCGCTTCCCGGGAAAACCCCTCGTCATGCTGGGACAGAAGCCGATGATCCAGCATGTGTACGAGCAGGCCGCAGCCTGTTCCGGGGTGAAGGATGTGCTGGTCGCCACCGACGATGAACGGATCAGGCAGGCGGTGATCGGATTCGGCGGGCGAGCCGCGTTGATCGGCGGAGACTTTCGGACCGGTACCGATCGAGTCGCAGGCGCAGCTCGCAAATTTGGCGGCGACTACTTTTTGAATCTGCAGGGAGATGAGATTCCGCTTCAGCCGGACTTGCTCTCTGATCTCATCGAACCCTTTATCTCAAGCGGCGCGGGGAT
The DNA here is from genome assembly GCA_030684575.1 of Nitrospirota bacterium. Classification (NCBI taxonomy): domain Bacteria; kingdom Pseudomonadati; phylum Nitrospirota; species Nitrospirota bacterium. The sequence goes on from JAUXVD010000016.1 coordinate 50,313, forward strand.
GGGTACGCTGAAGCGGACCATCGATTCCACGGACGACCTGCACAATTCCTCAGTGGTGAAGGTGGTGACCGATCAGGCCGGCCATGCCCTGTATTTTTCGCGCGCACCGATTCCCTTGGTGCGGGACGATCCCAGCCGCCGGGTCGTCGGAGGGTTGCATTACATCCATCTCGGTCTGTACATCTACCGGCGCGATACGTTGCTGAAGTTGGCGGCCCTTCCTACGGGACGGTTGGAAGATGCGGAAAAGCTCGAGCAGTTGCGCGCTTTGGAGCACGGTATTCCGATCAGAGTGTGGGAGACCAAACATGCCTCCCTGCGGGTGGATACGCCGGAGGATGTCGACCTGGTGACGGAAAAGCTTCAACAGTTTGAGGCTATCAAGAAGGAATTGGGTTTATTGAAGTCGGCTCCAGCCCAGTCTTAATGGTGGCAAACATGTCAGAATTTTACGATCCGACAAGATGGGGGCCACGATGAGCAAGTTCATTTTTGTCACAGGCGGAGTCGTCTCCTCCCTGGGGAAGGGGCTCGCCTCAGCCTCGATCGGTAACCTGCTCGAAAGCCGGGGGTTGAAGATCACGTTCCTCAAGCTCGACCCCTACATCAACGTCGATCCCGGCACGATGAATCCCTATCAACATGGGGAAGTCTATGTCACGGACGACGGCGCAGAGACAGACCTGGATCTCGGCCATTATGAACGGTACACGTCCCTGACTCTGACTAAAGAAAACAACTACACGACCGGCCGGATCTACCATTCGGTCATCAGCAAAGAGCGGCGCGGCGATTACCTCGGCGGGACCGTGCAGGTGGTGCCCCACGTGACCGATGAGATCAAGCAATGCATCATGCGTATCTCGCAGGGGGTCGACGTCACGATTGTGGAGATCGGCGGCACGGTCGGCGACATCGAGAGTTTGCCATTTCTCGAAGCGATTCGGCAGATGCCCTACGACGTCGGGCGTGAGAATGTGCTCTATGTCCATCTCACACTGGTGCCCTACATCGGAGCGGCCGGTGAGTTGAAGACCAAGCCGACGCAACATTCCGTCAACAAGCTGAGGGAAATCGGTATCCAGCCGCATATTCTCCTCTGCCGGACCGACCGGTATCTGCCGCCGGAACTCAAGGGCAAGATCGCCATGTTCTGCAACGTCGAAAAAGACGCGGTCATCACGGCCAAGGACGTCGATACGATCTACGAAGTGCCGATCGTGTTCCGGAAGGAAGGATTGGACGAGCTGATCGTGCGCTTACTCCATCTTGAGACCGGTCCTCCGAACCTGCGCGAATGGGATGCTATGGTCCAGAAGATCAAGCATCCCAAGCATGAAGTCTCCGTCGCACTGGTCGGCAAGTATGCGGGGTTGAAGGATTGTTATAAGAGTCTCTCGGAATCGCTGGTCCATGGCGGCGTCGACCATGAAACGAAGGTGAACATCGAGTGGATCGAGTCGGAGGAGATTGAACGGCAGGGGACCGAGCGGATTCTGCGTGAGGTCGATGGCATCCTGGTGCCAGGCGGGTTCGGCGCGCGTGGGATCGAAGGGAAAATCGCTGCTATTCGCTACGCCAGGGAGCATCAGATTCCGTTTTTCGGCTTGTGTCTTGGTATGCAATGCGCGACGATCGAGTTCGCACGGAACGTCGCCGGCTTGGCCGGCGCCAACAGCGCGGAATTCGATGCGGCCTCCCCCTATCCCGTCATTCACTTGATGTCGGACCAGCAGTCCGTCAGCGACAAGGGCGGGACGATGCGGCTCGGGTCCTATATCTGTAAGCTTGGGGAGGGAACCCTCGCCCAAAAGATGTACGGAGTGAGCGAAGTGCGTGAGCGCCATCGGCACCGGTACGAATTCAACAACGCCTACCGTGAACAATTGCTCGCCAAAGGACTCGTGCTGAGCGGGTTGTCGCCGGACGGTCGGCTCGTCGAGATCGTCGAACTCCTTAATCATCCCTGGTTCCTGGCAACGCAATTCCATCCGGAATACAATTCGAGGCCCCACCGGCCCCATCCGCTCTTTAGCGGTTTTGTCGGCGCCGCGTTACGTCGAAAGTGCGGCCACTGAGGTGATATGCTGAAACCGGCTTTCAGCTTCGTTCTCGGGTCGACAAAATCCTCAACGTACCCCTGAGGGTACGCTTCAGATTTTGTTTCGCATGCGGCCTCGCTGAACATCAGGTTTGAGCATCTCACGGGAGACAAGATCAGGAAATTTATGGCACACGAAGTTCACATCGGTTCATTCACAGTCGGGGCTGGGCATCGGCCGTTTTTGATTGCCGGGCCCTGTGTCATCGAGAGCGAACAGCTCGTGCTGGAGACGGCAGCGCGTATTGCCGAGATCACTCAGTCTCTGGGCATCCCCTATGTTTTCAAGTCGTCCTTCGACAAGGCCAACCGGACCTCGATCACGTCCTATCGTGGGCCTGGTCTCGAACAGGGCCTGGCGATTCTGAAGAAGGTGAAGGATCAGCTGGGCCTGCCCATCTTGACGGACGTGCATACAGAGGAACAGGCGACCGAGGCAGGGAAGATTGTTGACGTGCTCCAGATTCCTGCCTTTCTCTGTCGGCAGACGGACTTGCTCATCGCGGCCGCGAAAACTGGAAAAGTGGTGAACGTCAAAAAGGGGCAGTTCCTCTCGCCGCAAGAAATGGGCAATGCGGTCAAAAAAGTCGAGGAGTCAGGAAACAAGCGGATCGTCCTGACCGAACGGGGCTCGTCGTTCGGCTATAATAATCTCGTCGTCGATATGCGGTCCTTTCCGGTCCTTCGAAGCTTCGGCTATCCGGTGGTATTCGACGCCACCCATAGTGTGCAGTTGCCGGGCGGTGGGGGAACGAAGTCCAGCGGCCAGCGCGAATTTGTTGAACCGTTGGCCTGCGCGGCTGCCGGAGCCGGAGTCGACGGCTTCTTCATGGAAGTCCATCCCAATCCTGACGAGGCCCTGTCAGACGGGCCCAACATGGTGCCGCTTCATCAGCTCAAAGCTTTGCTAGAACGGGTTCTACGGATATGCGACGCGTCACAACTTCGAACGTAACCAAGCCGAAAGGCGCCAGAGCCACGACGCCGAATGCTGCAACCAGCCTTGAAGTAGGCCGGCGTGTGTTGGGCATCGAAGCCCGTGCCGTCCAGGCGATGGTGCAGCGTCTCGATCGTGGTTTCTCGGATGCGGTGGACCTGCTCTATGCCTGTAAGGGTAAGGTAGTCGTCTCTGGCATGGGGAAGTCCGGTTTGATCGGTCAGAAGATCGCCGCGACGATGGCCAGCACCGGGACGCCCTCGTTCTTTCTCCACCCGGCTGAAGGGCTTCACGGCGATCTGGGTATGTTGGCGCGTGGCGATGTGCTCATCGCGATTTCAAATAGCGGCGAGACGCAGGAGATCCTGCAGCTCCTGCCATTTATGAAGCGAATGAGCATTCCGGTCGTGGCGATCGTCGGCCGCATGGCTTCGACTCTGGCGAAGAACAGCGACGTGGCGCTAGATGTGTCCGTGACAGAAGAGGCCTGTCCCATGGGATTGGCGCCGACAGCAAGCACGACCGCGACGCTTGCGATGGGCGACGCCTTGGCCGTGGCCTTGCTGGAGAAGCGCGGATTCAAGGAGCAGGATTTTGCGCAGTTTCATCCGGGTGGAACGCTCGGGCGCCGTCTCTTGGTGAAAGTGCGGGACGTTATGCATGTCGGCGCGGAGCTCCCGCAAGTGAAGGACAGCGTCTCAGCCTCGGCAGCCATGCTGGAAATGTCTGCGAAAAAACTCGGTATGACCACGGTCGTCGATCGAGCCGGTGCTTTGGCGGGAATTATTACTGACGGAGATTTGCGGCGGTTTCTCCAACAGGGCGGGGACTTCTCCAAGATCACGGCCGGGGCCCTGGCCTCGCGCCATCCCAAGTTGATCGGACCGGATGAGTTAGCAGCCAAGGCAGTCCAAATGATGGAGCGGTATTCCATCACCACGCTCGTCGTCGCGGAATCGGCCAAGCGCATTGTCGGGGTCGTACATTTGCACGATCTGCTCAAGCACGGCATCGTTTAGGCAGGCTGCTGAAAATGTTTTCCAGCTTCCTTCTCGGCTCCTCGAAACCCTCAACGTGCGCCGAGGGTACACCTCCGGTTTCGACTTGCCTATGGCCTTGCTGGACGGCCTGTTTGAGCATCCTGTGGGGTTGTTTTTCTGTGGTGCCAGCCTAGTATTTTTGCAGCAGGCCAATGGAGTGGGTGCCCGATGAATCGCGTATTGGAAGTATGGAAATCGGTCGGGCAGGAATCGCTCAACCTGCCGAACTTCATTACGCTCACTCGCATCCTCTTGATTCCAGTCTTCGTGGTGCTCTTTGCCACGCCGACCCCGGATCGATCACTGATCGCGGCCATTGTCTTTATCGTCGCAGCGGTCACCGATATGTTGGATGGCTATCTGGCCCGCCGGAATGGCCAGGTGACCACCGTCGGAAAGCTGCTCGATCCCATTGCCGACAAGCTGTTGGTCCTGTCCGCATTGATTCTCCTGCTCAACATCGATCGTGTCAGCGCGCTGGTTGCGATACTCATCATCGCACGCGAGGTCGCGGTCACCGGTATTCGAGCCATCGCCGCAGGAGAAGGCATGGTCATCGCCGCTGAGACGACGGGCAAGTACAAGATGGCGCTGCAAGTCGTGGCGATCGCGATGTTGATTCTCGAGGGCACGTTCTTGTCTGGCCTGGGTAACCTGCACCTGGCCGGTACCGTGACCCTGTATCTGTCGCTCGTGTTCGGCTATGTTTCCGGAGCGCAATATGTATGGAGCTTCTGGAAGCAGGTCGTCGCTAAGGGACTGTAGCAGGATGCTGAAAACGTTCGCCAGCCTCGCTCTCGGCTCATCGAAATCCTCAACGTCCCCACGAGGGGACGCATCCGGTTTCTGCGGCCTTGCTTGGGACAAAGCGCGTCTCGGCGCGCCTGGGTTGGGCGGGTGAGAAGTCTGGCCGTTTTGAGCATCCTGCGTGGGGTTTACGAGTTCTTGTGGCCTGTGCACCTCCCTTTCTCATTTCCTAATCCATGAACGAAGACTTTCTTTGGGTTCTCATGGCAATGGTCGGCTACTTGCTGGGGGCTATTCCCTTTGGCGTCGTCGTGTCTAAAGCGATGGGGTTGCCCGATCCGCGTACGGTCGGGAGCAAGAACGTCGGCTTCACTAATGTGCTGCGTGTGTCGGGCAAGAAGGCGGGAGTCCTCACGCTCCTTGGCGACATGGGCAAGGGGTGGGTGATGGGGTGGGCTGCCATGCAGTGGCTCACTGATGAACGGTTCATCATGCTCGTTGCCCTCTCGACAATCTTGGGCCATCTCTTTTCACCATTCCTGAAATTCAAAGGGGGGAAGGGGGTGGCGACGGCCTTAGGTGCGGTGTTGGGTCTGTCTCCCTCAATCGGATTCCTCTTACTGCTGATCTGGCTTGGAGCGGTCGCGATCTGGCGCTACTCCTCTGGCGGCGCGCTGGCGGCTTTCGGATGCCTTCCGGTCGTGGCGATTGTGAATGAGCAGCGACAGGAGTTTTTTGTGTTTTCCTTGATCGTCAGTGGGCTGATCTGGGTCAAACACAAAGACAATATCGCGCGTCTGTGGAATGGGACGGAATCTAAAATAGGGCAAAAAAAACAGGGATAGAGGGCTGGAGATTCTTGGCCTGTCCTTGGTGCTCTCGCCATCAGCTTCTCGCCCCTGCCATAAGGTATAGACCCTAAGTTTCTTGTTCGCTTCTCCTCAGCCATCTGTTATCAGTTAGACGTTCCTATCCTCCCGCTCCACCTCCAACGCGCGTTACGCGTTCCGGCTGTATCGATTCTTTCACATTCGTATCGGGCACGATACAGACCTACAGCTGACGAAGCCTCCTCCCTGTCAAAAAACGTGAAAACACTAATCAATTTGAGCGGCGGTCGCTCGGCACGAGAGTTGCGATCTGCCTCTGCATCATCGGTTGCACAGTGTGAAGGAGGAATCCGCCATGGAGCTCATGTTGCCAGTTTTACACGAAGAGGATTGTTTCGTGCCACGGATTGATCTCCGGCGGTATCTGCGCAAGGCGGTGAATCTCGGCATCCTCCTCGCGGGTGAGGGCGAACTTACGAGAGGGCAGGTGATCGATCTGACGACGAGGGGGTGCGGGATTCGGCTTAACCTGCCTCTCGTATGCGGGCAGTGCCTTACCCTCAAACTGTACCCCGGCGATGGTTCGTCTGCAGTGATTTGCGACCTGGTACAGGTGCAGTGGGTGAAAGAGGGGCGGGCAGGCCTGATCTTCCTCTCGATGTCGCTTAAGAACGAGCTTCGGCTGCACCGGCTCTGCGACGAATATCTCCTATCCAAGGTTGAGGACTAGATGCTGGCCTATTGCTCTCCCTATGTGTCGCTCGAGAATGTCGAAACGGAGACCCCCTCTGGTCAGGCTATCGGGGTGGATGTCACGAGCATCCTGCTTGAAACATGGTGCGCCCATGAACTTTTGTGGGTCGTGTATGAACGCAATACCCCATCCGTTTGGGCGCAAGTCGTCGGACATCTGCGAGGATACCTGGGGTGTTTATGGGTGTCGGAGGCGCTACGAGGGGAGAAGGCCAGCGAGGCATTTTCCGTCATCTGCGACCAATCCACGATGACCCCGGAAGACATTCGCAATGGTCATCTCATCTGTCTCGTCGGCGTCGCGCTCGTCACGCCCGGGGACTTTACGTTCTATCGAATCCACATTCGTCAGAAGAGCTGTTAGTGGCTCGTTGCTTTTCCTGCTGTCGGTTCTCCTCTTTGGCCACTCCCACGGTGCATTCCCTCTGGGAAAGGACTATTCTTCGATAACGGTTATTCAATGAAGTCTGGCCTGCCAGGGTTTGTCTCGGACTTAACGAGCAAGGACGTCTGCGATCGTCGGATATCTGTCTGATCGCAAGACCTATTTCAGAAATGTTCATGTCGTCCTTGGGTGACAGGGCATGTAAGGGAGAATTGTCATGCGCGATGTGGAAGACCAGAAACAGCTCAAGGGGGTTGCTGAAGCACTGCACAAGGAACTCTCCAGACGGCTCGGCAGAATGATCCGTCTGCGTACCGTGCTTCCGCTCAAAGAGTCTCACACCAACGGATGGCGTGTCGAACTGGGATCGTTGGGGCTGGGAGAGCCAAGAGTAGAGGTTTGGTATTGTGAATGGTCCGGCACGAAAGGCCAAAGACGCATATGGTACGGCTTCTATGCTGCGCAGGCAGACAAGCTGCGGAAGAGAGTCGCCGCATTGCCTGAGGCCCTTCGGCCTGTGCGACGGTTGAGCGAGCAGGACATGAGACTTGCTGCGGGATCACGATCAGACGATGTGCTCAGAAAACCGTTGGACGTTGGTGACTATGACCGTCCCATCTATGAGGAGTTTGATGAGAGTGAGGGCCCATATGCCTATTATGGATTGTTTGATTCGGCCCTTCCAGAGAGCGACGATACGGTTTTTGGCATCGTGGCCCGCGCAACGAGTTTTTTTGAAGCTGTGATCAAGAGCCCGCCGGCCAAGGTACAGGTGCACGAGAAAGATCAGGATCAGGAGGAGGCCTATGCGCATTATGAAAACCGTCAGGTGGTGCGCCAGCATCTGGCTCGTGAACAGAGCCGTCCGTTAGCGGAACAATGTAAGCGGCGGGACAATTATCGCTGTCAGGTATGTGAGATGACCTTTCGCGAGCTGTACGGAGACATTGGTAAAGCCTTCGCTGAAGCGCACCACATCGTTCCGCTGAATCGCCTTGCGAACGCTGTGGAGGCGTCTCTCAGCGATCTAGTTACCGTTTGTGCCAATTGTCACCGGATGCTGCATAAGCTTGATGGAGGAGAAGAGGATCTGGCGAAGTTGAGGAGAATGCTCCACCGTCGGTAAGGACAGGCATCTCTCGTTAGGTCGTGGGGTGATGACACTTGTCGCTGAGGGTATCCTGCCAGAAGATGATCTTAGGATGGAACGCAACAACGGGGGCCGCAACGATCGTTGCGGCCCCCGTTGTCCTAATCGTATCGGCTCCGGCAATACCTCTTGCCGAGCTGGCGCCTAATCGACTTGTTGGATAGCTGAGAGTAACCACTTTCCGTCTTGGAATCGCATGAAGGTCCAGACTTCGCTCGATTCGGACGGCTTCTCTTCGTTGCCCTCGACGAGATAACCTGCTTCTCCGCGCTGCTTCTTCAAGGAAATCGTATAGTCGCGGGCGCTCCAATGTAGGCTCACCGTTGCGTACTGCGTGGCATTTTCTGTCCAGGCTTCCCGGACTTCCGCCCGTCCCAGGACCACATCTTCCACGTGATTTTCGATATCCCGGCTGGTGTTCTCTGCCAGCGCGGTGCTGAAATAGGTCAGCATCTCCGGTGTGACGAATCGCCGCAATCCCGTCAGGTCTTGCTTGCTCCAGGCTGTCTGAATGTCGGTCAGCAGTTGCTGGAAGGCCGCCTTGTCTGCAGCGGTCACGTCGCTGACCACGGTTGAGACCAGTCCTGTCGTGGCGGATGGCTCTGTCAGCAGGGATCCGCCGACTGCGCTGCTCCTCGTGATCCCGGAAAAATCAGGGATCGCCGGCCGCCGGACTTTCAGGAAATAAAATAGCGTTCCTGTGACCAGAAGCATGAGGAAGAGAAGAATGCCGGTTGAGCTAGAGGCGCCGGCTGCCTGGGTGGCTTCGCTGGCCGGTTCACCTGCTTCGCTCGTTTTTGCGCTGCTCTCGGTCGCGCCGAAGAGCATATGGCCGAGCCACGATCCGGCGAGGCCGCCTGCGATTCCGGCCATGAGAGGATTACGCTGTAGAAACGAAGGCCGGCTGGCCGGTTGGGCTGCGGGGGTCTGGCCGGCTGGCGTGGCTGGTGGTGCAGTTGCCGGCTTGGGGGTGGCCGATTGCTGAATCGGGCTCGCGCCATTCTGGTCGTGGGTGCGGGAGCCACGGCTCCCTATGCTGCTCCCGGTGCTTCCACTCCGAGACCCGCTGGAGTACCCTCCACCGGATCCGCCTCGCGCCTTTGCGAAGGAGAGGGTCGGGGCTCCGATCAGAGACAATACGATGGTGGCAGCAATGAGTTGCGTTTTGTTCAAGGCTAGCGTCCTTTCAATCGATGTCAGGAATCAATCGGTCAGAGATCGTGATCCTAACAGTATTGGTTCCAAGAAAGCCGAAGATTCGGAAACGTGCCGTTGCGAGAATTGCACAACGGGTCAGGTCGGAAGGGCATGATGCGTTTGAACGGTCCGCAGCAACATGAACGAAGTTTGGTGGGACCGGCATCGTGACGGACGACGATGTCAGACATGTCGAAGACCAGGTGCGCCGCAAAGTTGACGAGTTCATCAAGGATTATCAGGTGGTGAAATCCGATCGGAGAGGGAGCGATCGACTCAAGAGCCCCTAGGGGCCTCCCGTGGCAGGCTCAGCCTGATGCTGTTGCCAGGGGAGGTGAAGGCTATGGTTAGGGTTAGGCGATTTGGATGAAGAGGATCGTCAGGTTTTTAGCCAATGACGTTCCGGCCGATTTGAGCGAGTTCTTCCCGATGTTTTCGGTTCTCTTCTTGTTGGCGCCTGAGCATGTCAGAGGTATGGCCGTAGGTCGGTTCGCTCACCGCACCACGAATTCCGTTGCCAATGAACAGGCCTTGCCTGCTTTCTTTCAGGCTCGGGCGTTCTCTATCCATTGTCATATGGGGGACTCTCTTCTCCATCAGCTCTCTCCTTCGTGTGTGTGGTTTCTGGTTGCGCTATAGGCATGCGACAACCTGTCGGCTGGTACCTATGCAGGAGCTATTCCTCAGGATCTGAGCGTGAACCGCTTCTAACGGACAGGGTTCAGGAAATATGAGCATGCAAGGATGGGATGACACCCAATATGGTGCCAGGGGTAGAGCAACAAATCGTGCTGACTGTTCACGTTGCGTAGGGTGAGGGGGAGGAATGTGGGCAAGTAGCCTTCCCATCCCCCCTCTTCATTGACTCTCCTCAATCCCATTCATATAATGACCGGCATCATTGGATTTTGACTGCCTTTCCAAATACTTATGGCTTCCTTGCTCAAGAATTCTCTGGCGGAAACGTGGGATAAGGTCCGTGCGGAATTCTCCCATGCCTTTTCGACCACATCCGAGGCCGAGCCATTCACCATTGAAGACCTCTCGTTGCTTGAGCGGGTGGCCGACGCGGTGGTGAAGCGGGGCATGACTGCTCCCGCCACCGTATTTCTGGAATCGCTTGGGCCCATGAATTTCCTCGGGAGCCAGGCCCTGTATTTTCTGACCCCGATCATTGAATGGGCGTTTCATGCCAAGGAAGTCGAGCAAGTGGCCCGGTTGCTTGAGCGACGCGATACGATCTCTCGTCTCATCTCTCTGATTGAAACGAAGTCTGCTCCCCAGGCTCCTCAAGGAGCCTCTGCTCAATGACTGTGCCGAATGCAGCACCCAACAAGCCGGTGATCGCCCATCCTCTCAACGTCATCGTGGCGACCGACTGTGGCAGCACGACGACCAAAGCCATTCTGATCGAGAAAGTCGGAGACGAATACCGGCAGACCTATCGCGGGGAGGCCCCGACGACGGTGGAAGCGCCGTTCGAAGATGTGACGCGCGGGGTACTCAACGCGATTGCGGAGATTGAAGAACTCTCCGGCCGGAAAATTCTGGACGGCGACACCATCATTACGCCCTGCCGCGATGCGAAGACCGGTGTCGACATCTACATCTCCACCAGCAGCGCAGGTGGAGGATTGCAGATGATGGTGACCGGGGTGGTGCAGAACATGACGGGGGAAAGTGCGCAACGGGCCGCGCTCGGAGCCGGCGCCATCGTCATTGATGTACTCGCGTCGAACGATGGCCGTCTGCCACATGAGAAGATCGAGCGTATCCGGACGATGCGACCGGACATGATCTTGATGTCCGGCGGGACGGACGGCGGCGCGGTCACCCATGTGGTGGAGATGGCGGAGTACATCGCGGCGGCGGACCCACGCCCCCGGTTCGGAGCCACCTATAAGCTCCCGTTGGTCTACGCGGGGAACAAAGACGCGCAGCCGCAAGTGAAGAAAATCCTGGAAGAGAAAACCGCGTTGGTCTTGACCGACAACATCCGTCCGGTATTGGAGCGGGAGAACCTTGCGCCGGCGCGCAACAAGATCCACGACCTGTTTCTCGAACATGTCATGCAACAGGCGCCTGGCTATAAGAAGCTGATCGAGATGGCCGGTGCGCCGATCATGCCGACGCCGGCGGCGGTCGGTGTGATCATGGAAACGATCGCCAAGCGGGAGCATTTAAACTTGATCGGGGTGGACATCGGCGGCGCGACGACGGACGTATTCTCGGTGTTCGAAGGACTTTTCAACCGGACCGTCAGCGCGAACCTCGGCATGTCCTATAGCATTTCCAATGTGCTGGCCGAAGCAGGGCTCGCTAACATCATGCGGTGGGTGCCCTTCACGATCGACGAACAGACGCTCCGCAACCGGATTAAGAACAAGATGGTCCGTCCGACGACGATTCCGCAGACGCTGGACGAGTTGCAGATCGAACATGCGATCGCCCGCGAAGCGCTCCGGCTCGCCTTGATCCATCACAAATCCCTCGCGACGGCCCTCAAGGGAATACAACAAGAGCGCACCATCTCGGATGTGTTCGAACAGCAACAGTCCGGCAAGACGCTGATTGACATGCTCAAGCTCGATTTGATCGTCGGAAGCGGGGGGATTCTGTCCCATGCGCCGCGCCGCATCCAGTCGATGCTCATGATGGTGGATGCCTATGAACCGCTCGGAGTGACGAGGCTCTCGGTCGACAGTATCTTTATGATGCCGCATCTGGGCATGCTCTCGGCGATCGATGAGAAGGCGGCAACCGATGTCTTCGTGCGTGATTGCATGGTCTACCTGGGGACTTGTGTCGCGCCGATCGGGCAGGGGAAAGAGGGAGAACGGTGTGCGGACTATGCCATCACGTTCTCTGATGGCCGGATCGACAAGGGGCAACTTTCATTTGGCGATCTGCGGCTGGTGCCCCTGGCCAGCGATCAGAAGGCCTCGATCACGATTCAACCGGAGAAACAGGTAAATCTCGGGGCAGGGGTAGGAGTTGCCGTCACGCGCGAGGTGCAAGGCGGTGTGGTGGGACTGCTCCTTGATGGGCGCGGACGTCCCTTGCAGTTGCCGACCGATCGCGATGCCAGAATGGCATCGTTGAAGAAATGGTATCAGGCCGTCGGATTGTACCCAGGAAGTGATGTGTGATGAGTGAAGGGTGATGGGCGGGAAAGGCTATAAGAGAATGTGCGATCTGTACCCATCACGCATCACTGATCACCTATCACGGCATTAAAACTATGGCCCATTCCTACACTCCAGGCCTCACCGTTACCGAGCAGGCAACCATCCGTCGCCGACGGCTGTTGTCGCTGCCTGGCACCGTGCTGGTGGCAGCGGGGGAGACGGTGCGCGCGAATCAGCCGGTCGCTCGTGCAGAATTGCCAGGGAAGGTCTATCCCCTGAACCTCGCCAATCAGTTGGGTGTGGCGCCGGACGAGATCAATGAATATTTGATCAAAAAGGCCGGCGATCCGGTCAACAAAGGCGAGATCCTGGCCGAGAACAAGCCCCTCATCAAGTGGTTCAAGACGGAAGTGCTCTCGCCGATCACCGGTGTCGTGGAATCCCTATCCACGGTCACGGGCCAGGTGCTGTTGCGGGAGCCGCCGCGCGTCCTGGAGTTGCTGGGTTATGTGGACGGGCTCATTGTCGAGGTGATTCCGCAGCAGGGCGTCTTCGTCGAGACGGATTGTAGCCTGGTGCAGGGCATCTTCGGCATCGGTGGCGAAACCAGAGGCGAGATCGTGATTGCCGTGACGTCGCCGGACGACGTGCTCACGCCGCGTCACCTGACGCCGGCCATGAAGGGCAAGGTTGTTGTGGGAGGTTCCTTCATCTCGTCGGAGGCGTTGACGCGCGCGAAAGAGGTGGGGGTGGCAGGGTTGGTTATTGGCGGCATCCATGATAAGGATTTGCGCGCACTCCTGGGCTACGATCTTGGCGTGGCTATCACAGGCACGGAACAGGTCGGCTTTACGCTCATCCTCACTGAAGGGTTCGGCACCATTCCTATGGCCGATAAGACTTTCAATCTGCTCTCTGCCCATGCGGGCCAAGAGGCATCCATTTCCGGCGCGACGCAAATTCGTGCCGGAGTCATCAGGCCGGAGATCATCATCCCTAAAAGCGGTTCTGCGGGCAGGCGGGGCGCTGTCACCATGCCGGAGCGGGAAGGCATCCGGATCGGCGACCAGGTGCGCATCATTCGCGATCCCCTGTTCGGGAAGATCGGCGAAGTCGCGAGTCTGCCGCCGGATCTTCAGAAGATTCCGACTGAGAGCGAAGTGCGCGTGATGGAAGTCCGCTTTGCCGACGGCAGCAGGGTGATGATTCCCAGGACGAACATTGAATTGATCGAGGGGGCCTAGCAGGATGCTGAAAACGTCTGCCAGCTTCGCTCTCGACTCGCCTGCGGCCTTGCTGAACAGCCGGTTTGAGCATCCCGCCTTATGGAAGGTATCGGTGCTCCTGCTCGTGGCTATTCTGAGTCAGTCATGGTTGCCGGTGTTTGCCCAAACAGCCGAGACGAAGAAAACCCTCTCTCCTCCGCAAGACGTTCGTGTCTTCGATACCCCCAGCGATGGTGGCGGCAGCTTGACCCTGGTCTGGGCTCCCGCGCCCTACGATAGTGCCGCGACCAAGTATCAGATTTTACTGAGCGAGGGGATTGCGTTGCCGGACCCGGCTGCGATGAAGGTCGTGGCGGAGTTCCCTGCGAATCAGCATTATGTTCGTGAATCCAAGTGGCCCTGGTGGACAAGGCCGGCGACTAGAGACCAGCACCAGTTCACGCTGAGGAATGGACGAGGCGTCGAACTGAAGGACGGAGTCGTCTATAGCGTTGCCGTGGCTGCGGTCCTGAGTGACGACCGTGGCATCTCCCAGCCGGTGCAAGCGATGTCGCAACCGAACTGGATGAACTGGAATCAGATCAATAATTTGCTTCTGGCGCTATTGTTCGGTGGGATCGTGTTCTATGCGATCAGTACGGCCAGAAAGCGGGAGATCTTTCTCAGGCGCATTCCCGGCCTCGATGCCGTAGATGAGGCCATCGGTCGTGCGACCGAGTTGGGCAAGCCGATCCTCTACTTGACCGGCGCCCATGACATGAGCGATCCCTCCACCATTGCCGCGGCGGTCATCCTCGGGCGTGTGGCCAAACGTACGGCGGCCTACGAGACAGAGTTGCTCGTGCCGCACCGCGATCCCATCACCATGGCCGTCTGCCAGGAAATTACGAAACAGGCCTACCTGGAAGCAGGCAAGCCGGATCTCTACAAGGACGATTCGAACTTTTTCATTACATCCGATCAATTCAGCTATACCGCGGCAGTGGACGGCATCATGCTGCGGAAGAAGCCGGCTGCCAACTTCTTTATGGGGTCCTACTTCGCGGAAGCCTTGCTGTTGACGGAAACAGGCGCGAGTACCGGTGCTATTCAAATCGCCGGGACGGACTCCGATCACCAGTTGCCGTTCTTCGTGACCACCTGCGACTACACCTTGATCGGAGAGGAGCTTTACGCGGCCAGTGCCTATCTCTCCAGGGAACCTGTGCAGGTCGGCACGTTACGCGGTCAGGACATCGGTAAGGCGCTCATCCTCGGGGTGCTCGGCGTCGGGACCATCCTGGCCACCCTCGGGGTGCTGCTCGATGCGCAATGGCCGCAACTGTTTCTGGATGTCTTCAAGGACGTGAAATGATTTTTCTTCGCCGACAGGTGCCGCTCCTGATCACGCTCATCACCGGACTCGTGTTCGCGGGACAATATTATGTGCCGCACCCGGCCTCGGAGCTGATGTTGACCTCCGTCACCAAATGGCTCCAGATCATCGGCGGATTTGCGCTGGTGCTGGGAGTCAGCAGTTTGTTCCAGGTCCATGCCGTGAAGATCCGCCGCAAGGAAGCGGGGTGGGGTTATAGTTTTGTGCTGTACCTCAGTATGTTGGGGACGATCGCGGTCGGTCTCTGGTCCAACGGCAAGGAAGCCGTCGACGGCGCGATGACATCCTTTGGCTGGGTCTATAACTACATGATGGTCCCGCTGCAGGGGACGATGTTTGCGATTCTTGCGTTGTTTATTGCTTCTGCCGCCTATCGGTCCTTCCGTGCGCGGAGCCGTGAGGCGGCGGTGCTGCTCATTGCGGCGGTCATCGTCATGATGGGCCGCGTCCCGCTCGGAGAATATCTCATCCCGCTCAGCGGCGATCTCTCTCAGTGGATCTTGAACGTGCTCAACGCGTCGGTGCGACGCGCGATCCTGATCGGCGTCAGTCTCGGCACCGTCGCGCTCTCTATCAAGATTATCTTCGGCATGGAACGGTCGTATCTCGGCGGGGGGAAAGAGTGATGGGTGATGAGAAAATGAAGGTGTCTTTTCCCTGCCTATCACTGATCACCGTTCACTGGTCGCGCGTATGAGTTTCGCTGAACGCATGCTGAAAATCGACCGGCGGATCATCTTTCTGGTGATCGGCCTCTGCACGTTGTTGCCGCTGCTCTATCCGGTCGGGTTGCCGATCAAGATTTCGCCGGAGGTGCGCGGGGTCTACGACTACATCGAGTCGCTCCCTGAGGGCTCCGTGTTTCTCCTCTCACTGGACTTCGATCCTGCCTCGAAGCCGGAGCTGCATCCGCAATCGATCTCGCTGTTACGGCATGCCTTCAGGAAGAACCTGCGCGTGATCGCGATGACGCTCTGGGTCTCCGGCACCGGCATGGCCGATCAGGTCGTCACGCAGGTGGCCCGCGAGATGGGCAAGGAAAGCGGGAAGGACTATGTGTTCCTTGGCTGGAGTCCAGGCGGGACCGCCGTGATCATCAATATGGGGCAGGATCTCTACGGGGCCTTTCCTGCCGACTATAACGGCAAGCCCACGAAGGGCATGCCGGTGCTTCAAGGTATTGCCAATCTGCGGGATGTGAACTATGCGATCAGCCTGGGCGCGGGGAATCCCGGCGTAGAAGCCTGGTATGTGTTCGGCAAGGACAAGTACAAGTTCGAACTCGGAGGGGGCTGCACCGGCGTGATGGCGCCGGGGCTCTATCCGCTGTTGCGGAGCGGCCAGATCAACGGTCTCATCGGCGGCTTGCGTGGCGCGGCAGAGTACGAGACCTTGATGGGGCAAAAAGGGAAAGCCATTGCCGGCATGGATGCGCAATCCGCCACCCATCTCGCCATCATTGTGCTCGTCATTCTCTGTAACCTGTTCTATTTCTCCCTGCGCAGGCAGGCCAAGCTGGCGGGCCATTCGGGAGTATGAGGACCAATGCCGATTGAAACCATCATCGGGGCCTGGGTGGCGACGGGGTTGACCCTCTTCATCTTCTCGTTCCTCTATAAGGACAATCCGCTGTTCAAGTTGGCGGAGAACCTCTACGTTGGCGTGTCGGTCGGCTATACCATCGTCAAGACCTACGACACCGTCGTCGTGCATCTCGTCTGGAAGCCGATTGTCGAGAACGGGGAATGGGCCTTGCTGGTCCCGGTTGCCATCGGGGCGCTCATGCTCACGCGGTATGTGCCCAAAGCCGCCTGGCTGTCGCGGTATGCCTTCGCCTTCATTGTGGGCGTCGGGTCCGGGCTCGCGATTCCGCGAGTGATTTCTTCGTACATTCTCAAACAGATTGAGGACACGGTCCGCCCTCTTCTCGTGATGGTACCTGGCGAGGGACTGACGTTTACCTGGAATCTCCTCAACCCGGCCAGCAGCATCAATACCATCATCATCCTGATCGGGGTCAGCTCCGTCCTGTTTTACTTTTTCTTCTCCGTTGAGCATACGGGGCCCGGCAAGGTTGTCGCGCGGACCGGAATCCTCTTCCTGATGATCGCCTTCGGCGCGGCCTTCGGGTATACCGTGATGGCCCGCATGTCCCTCTTGATCGGTCGTTTGACCGACCTCATCGAGTTCACCGATCCCTCCTATGGCCGGCCGAGCCTCTGGCTCCTGGGTGTGACCATCCTCACCTTGGCGGTGATGGCTCGACGGTCTGGCAGTAAGCCAGAAGAAGAGTAGGTCTGTCTGGTCTATTCGGTCTATCTGGTCTAGCGAGATCAACCGGATAGACGAGATAGACCGAATGAACCAGATAGACCAGACCGATGGTTGCAGCTTCCGTAATCGCTTGGTTACAATGGCGCTCCAACAAGGAGCGCCATGACTACTACAATCACGACCCCCCACGACCCCAAGCAATGCCCCGCTCTGCGTAACCTTCAGTTCTCACCGATCAAAGAGGGTGAGGAACAGTTCATGGTCCTCTGGGACCCCACGGGGCTGAGCAAAGAAAAGCTCGTACTGCCGCTCAACTATTTTTTCATCATTCAGCATTTCGACGGCGAACATTCGCTGGCGGAAATCGGGGCGCTCTATCTCAAACGATTCGGTGAATTCCTCGTGCCCAGCAAGATCGATCAGCTGGTCGTCGATCTGAACGAGAAGCTGTTCCTGGAAGGTCAGCGTGCCGAGGACGCCCGGCGATTGGCGCGTGAAACCTATCGGCAGAGTCCGTTGCGTGGAGCCGCGTTTGCCGGGCGGGGATACGAAGCCGATGGCGCGAAGCTGAAAAAGCAGATCGATGGATTCTTTACGTCGAAAGAAGGACCGGATTTCAAACCCTCAGAGAATGCGGGGAAGAAGATCAAAGGCCTCGTCGCTCCGACCTACGACCTGAAACAAGCAGGGCCGATCTATGCCTGGGCTTACAAAGAGCTGCAAGATGCGGAGCAGCCGGATCTGTTCGTCATCATCGGCACGGCCTCTGCCGGATTGGACCATGTCTTTGCCGTGACGGATAAGGATTTCGAGACACCGCTCGGGGTTGTCACTGCCGACCAGCCGATTCTAAGTCAGCTCAAGGCCAAGCTCCCGGCCTTCTTTGAAGACGATCTTTGCCATCAAGCGGAACAGGCCATCGAGTTTCAGCTCCCCTTTCTTCAGGACATCGTGGGGAGCAAGAAGCCCTTCACGATCGTACCGATCCTGAGTGCCTTCTCTGCGGCGAGTCTGGGAGATCCAACCGTTCGCCAATCGGTCGATCAATTCTTGACCGGGCTGCGCGAGGTCCTTACGCAATCGGGCAGGACCTACTGCGTGATTGCAGCGGGGGAGTTGGCTCATTTGGGCATGCGCTACGGAGACAAGGCGCCCCCGACGGACTTCTCCTTCCATCGTTGTATGCAGTTCGACCTGGAGATGTTGAAACCGGTCGAGGAGCGCCAGCCGGAAGAGTTCGCCAACTACATCAGGAAAGAGCAGGACCAGCGCCGGATCTCCGGTTTCTCCCCCATCTATTCGTTGCTCCGGCTGATCGATGCGGAGAGCGGGCAGGTGTTGCGGTATGATCGCGGGATCACGGATCAGTACAATTCGACGGTCACATACGCATCGATGGCCTTCTTCTAATCAGGCTGCTGAAAAAGGCCACCAACTTCGTTCTCGGTTCGTCACAATCCTCAACGTACCCCTGAGGGTACGCCTCCGGTTGTGACTCGCCTGAGGCCTCGTTGGATGACCTTTTTGAGCAGCCTGTCGTGGAAACTCCTGAGAGGGGAGCGGGGTAGCTGGGACGATCCCTGTACTCGCGCAACGCGCGGCCTCCGAAGTATGGGAAGGGTAGCCTGGTCGTTCTCCTGCTCGCGGAATGCGCACGATAAGAATGTGCTCGTTCGACGCGCGCAATCGAGGATCGACCAGGCCACCCCTGAAAATGAAATGGGGATTGGGAAGCCGCGCGCAGTTGAGATCATCCCAGCCACCCCTTAGTGAGTAATAACCCGTTGCTGCCTTCCCTTTCGGCTTCGTACCACTGCTAGTGGACCATTTCCTGCGCTGCTGCGAATTAACAACCCGCAGGTCAAACAAGCTGACAGACGGATAGCCAGGGCTGTTCATTTGACCCCTTCGGAACAAGATTGCTATATATGCGTGGAACTCACCGGCAGCCCAAGGAGAGAAAACATGGTTGATATCCCAAGCATTACAGCTGCCATTAGTGGACTCAGGACAGCGGCAGAGATTGCGAAGGCCATGAAGGGCCTTCACGACTTGGCGGATATCCAAACCAAGGTCATTGATCTTCAGAGTGCCATTCTTGATGCCCAAACCAGTGCACTTACGGCGCAGTCTGACCAATTCACCTTGATGCAAAAGACTCGTGAGCTTGAAGAAGAAGTTAGCCGCGTTAAGGCATGGGATGAGACAAAACAGCACTACCAACTGATAACCCCTTGGGCTGGATGTCATGTCTATGCGTTGAAGGAATCCCAAAAGGGAACCGAGCCTCCGCATTGGATATGTCCCCAGTGTTACGAGGATGGCAGAAAATCGATCTTGCATAATTCTCAAAAGCACGACCGTAGGACTCAGTGGATAATCAAGTGTCACCATTGCTCCTTCGATAGTGATAGACAAAATGAGGCTGAACGCGCATACGTTTAAAGCCAGGCGTGGCCGTCCTCAGTCACTTCTCATCCTCGCTGCCTTATTTTGCTACCACGCTGCTATCAGGACAGGACAAGCCTGCCCCATCAGCACCAACCGTGTTTGTCTTCTCAGTTGTGGTTTTTTGGGGGCTTAGATTGTCTCAGGTAGGACGAGGGGTAATTCGCAAACCGCAGGTCAGGTCCTATCAGCTCAAATATATCTTCATCCCCCCCATCGATGTCGCTGATTTCAGTAGCGCTGCCTGTGTTTTGAGCGGGCTAGCAGGCGTGACAAAACTTGGGCATGCGAAAATTACGGTTGAAATATTTCATGTGGCATGGAGGCCTTAATCGCCTCAGGATGCTCAAAAAGGCCGTCCAGCAAGGCCGCAGCGAGTGAAGGGCCGAGGCGTACCCGTAGGGTACGTTGAGGATCTGAATGATGCGAGAACGACGCTGGCGGGCTTTTTCAGCAGCCTGCTGAGTTAGACGATCCGTCGCAGGATAGGGATTTGCTGCACCAGCGCGACAGCAGGAAGCGTTAAGGCAATGGTGGCGTCGCAGTGTGAAGCAGGTGCTGGACTAGGGTACTCGCACTTTCCGCCTCTTGGTCGTGAGGGATTTGGTTGTGCTGGTGGCGAGGGGCATAAATACCGAGGGCGAGACGCCGAACCGTGCGGCGAGGTGGGCGATTTGGCGGACGTTCAGGTCGCGTTTGCCCGACAAGATTTCTGACAGCACGCCCTGGCTGCCGATCTCGGGCAGATCGGATTGCGCGAGCTCATGATCCTCCATCAGGCTGCGCAGAATTTCAGGCCCGGAGGCGTCGGGTGTGGCGACATGGGCGTCCTCGTATGCCTCAATAGAGAGGGCCAAGGTTTCAGCCAAGTCGGCGAGGGCATGGGTGTCCTGTTGGCCGATTTCGTCGAGAATGTCATCAAGGACGTCTACGGCTCGGTCGTATTCCGTCTTGGTATGCAACGGGCCCAAGGGAATCTGTTGCCGAATGCGGCGGTAGTCGGCGTTCACGTCATGGATGTATTTGGCGAGCATAATCAGGTCCTCCAGGCGTCTCGGTCGTACTCGGCATGTGTGAGCACGTGCCGGAGATAGACTTTTTTCCGGTTGTAATGAATGGCCGCTATCAGTCGGAACTTGTTGCCCCCGATGTTAAAGACGGTCATCCCGCCCACTTGATCGGCGGAGGGGAATGTCTTCCGTAGACCGGTGAATGAGGCATAGTCGGTCTTCCGAACAATGGCGTACCAGGCGTTCAGCGGAGCCCGTGCATCCGGATGCGCTCGCGCGAACTCCGCCAGTCGTTTTCGCGTGATTATATGCACGTGATGATGATATCTCAATGTGAGATGTGCGTCAAGCGTGCGAGGGGTAGATGTTCATGGCGATGGTGAGTGCCCACCATGCAGGATGCTCAAAAAGGCCGTCCAGCAAGGCCGTCCAGCAAGGCCGTAGCGAGTGAAGGGCCGAGGCGTACCCGTAGGGTACGTTGAGGCTCTGAACGATGCGAGAACGATGCTGGCGGGCTTTTTCAGCATCCTACTGAGTTAGACGACCCGTCGCAGGATGGGGATTCGCTGCATCAGTGCGACAGCTGTAAATGCGATGACAATCGTTGCGACGAAGGTGATGGGGATGTAGTAGAGGGGGCGGAACATGGCTGGCATTGTGGTGTGGTAGAGGTTTCGTAACAGCTCGACGACGATTGGATGGGCGACATAGACTCCCAACGTCCAGGGAGCCAAGCGCTGCGCGATCGACTGAACGGTTGGCGAGAGCGACGCTTGGAGGAGGACCATGAAGACGGTGACCGCCATCACCATGATGGTGGGACTCAGGTCCTCATAGAAATAGAAAGACCAGCGGCTTTCCAGACCATTTACTGAAACGGACAGGGCCGTGAACAGGGTCGTGACGAGAATCGCTCCAACCAAGACCATGCCATATGGCGCTGGGCGGTTTGCGAGGACCCGGACACAATAGAGTCCGGCAAAGTAATAGGCGATGTAGGGAACGAATAGGGTGAAGGCGCTGGTGGCCAGAAAATCGACCATGTTGGCCCCCAGCGCCAGGGCCGCCATGACGACGATCGCCTGACCCAGTTGTTTCGAGTCGAGACTGGACGCTGCCGTTGCCAGAAAAGGCGTCACGAGGTAGAGCCCCGCGATGAGGAAGAGAAAGTAGAGATGGATGTAGGGCCGTCCAGCAATCAGGTCTAGCGCGATCGTATTGAGGGTGAGCGGCTGGTGCCAGAAGAACGCACGCCAGGCCAGATAGACGACTGACCAGAACAGCAGCGCTGGTAAGAGCCGGTTCATGCGTCTGGTCCAGAACTCACGAGGGCTGGTCTGTTTCTTTCCATCGAGCAGCAACGCGCCGCTCAACATGACAAACACCGGCACAGCCCATCGCATGGCACTGTCGATGAAGTTGGCCATATGCCAACTGATCGTTCCCAGTTGCTCCGGTTGCATGACGGTGGTGGCGGCGAGGTGTAGCAACACGACCGCCAGACAGGCACAGACTCGTATGACGTCGAATGAGCCTGATCGCTGAGCCACGGCTGTGGCCTGGGGTGACGGTGCGGTATCGAATGGAGGGT
Organism: Nitrospirota bacterium; assembly: GCA_030684575.1. NCBI lineage: Bacteria > Pseudomonadati > Nitrospirota > Nitrospirota bacterium. The sequence goes on from JAUXVD010000016.1 coordinate 72,505, forward strand.
GCACAGCGGTCGATTCTACCGTACTAGTGTCGGTTGGCTCGCCTGGTTGACGGAGTCTGCCGCCATGTTCTTTTCACTAAAACGAGCCAGCACATTGCGGGTCATCTGTTGCGCTGCCGGACTGAGCCGCGATGTGCGGAGGGTTGGAACAGCGTAATCGTCCAGGCCCCAACTCCACTGGATGGTGCCGGTCGAAAAGACGATTGCGCCATGCGCCGCGTTGTAGACCGTAACGGTTCCCTCATGTTGGGCTAACGGTGCACGCGCGATCACATGAGTGGTCGATGGGATCGCCTCACGCCCTCCGTCCACTTCATAACCCAAGAGCCCCGGCAAGCGGTCGCCTTGCTGTAATCCCGTTCCATTGAGGATCCAATGGGAGGCATCCTCAACCACGAAATCTCCATCGACTGGCGCGTCGGTTTCAAGAAACATGCTCCCGATCAAGGCGGCTTCAGGCCGGCTCACGGGAGGATTGCGCCATTTCGTCGTCACGAGGTAGTCGTTCGTGGGATCTTGATCGATCTGCAAAGGATCGTGCCAGGGGGCGTTCTCTTTATACGAGACGAGGGTCCTGTTCGATTCACCAGTGAGCCGGCTCGGTTCCAGGCGAATTTGCCAGTAGCAGGTATTGGCGGAGAAGAATCCCAGATGGGTGCCATGGTCACGCGCCTGCTCGACATGGCGGCGCATGTCCCAGCTCCAATATTCATCATGTCCGACAGAGAGGAACGCCTGGTGGGATGCCAGGAGCGCTGGGGTGGCATGGACATCGATATTCGTGGCATAGGTCACGTCATAGCCTTCCCGCTCCAACCAGCGCACCATATTATATTCCCAGCCTGCGGCCGAGTCCTGGTAGCCGATAGGGAAGGAGTTGGACGTGAGGAAATCTCCTGCGCCAACGCCCTGTGCTGCAAGCGGGAGAGGGCTGATGGCATAGGGACGATTGAAGGAGACCTTTGCGGCTTGCCCTCCTGCACTGTTAAAGGCATAGAGCGATTTGCCGCCCCAATTATTGTACGCCTGGAAGGTCGTGACGCTTGATTGGACGAGATAGGTCGAGGGGCGTGCATCGTCACGGACGACAAAAATAATATAGCTTTGAGCGCTCGTCGGTTCAGCCGTCAGCTTCGCCAAATAGATCCCGCTGGCCCAGTCCGTCGCGTCCGATCGATTAAGCGGGATGCTCAGGATGAGGGGATTGTCCCATCGGCACTCGATCAGGCCGGTGTCAGGATTCGTCGTGGGTTGTGATTGCACCTGCCCCTTCAGCCGAACGGGCCCGGCGATTTCTCGTGCACCGGTTCCCTGATACCAGCCCATCCGGTAAATCTGCAGGGTATAGAAGTCCGCCTTCGTATTGACGAAGAATGCCAGCTTGTCTCCTCGATTCACACTGGTCAGCGAGGCAAAGCCTTCAATCTCCCGATGCAGCGCCGGGCGCGTCAAGACCCAGTCGGTCGTGCCGGGCTTCCGATTCTCCAATTGAATAGGGGAGAGGGTTCCGTCCACTGCACCCAAGAGAGCCGCCGGCGCAAAGACTTCCAGTAATGCGCAGCAACTGGAGAGGGCGAAGTAGAGGGAGCTTTGCTCACGGAGATTCTTGAGCATGGCCGGGATTCGCCAGAGATAGGCTGTGCTGCCAACCATCCGTTGTCCGATGGCTTCCAGGGATGGGACAAGGCGTTGAGGCCGCAGGCTCTTCCAGGCAGGCTGCAGATCCTCCAGGCTCTCAGCGAACCCGATGAATGAGGAAATGGCATAGCCAAAGAGCGCGCCGTTCACCAGGGCAAAGGCCGCCGAGATCCATCGGCCCTGCGAGGCGTAGAAGAGGCCCGTGACACAGCAGAGCAGCAGGAGTCCGTATTCAAGGGCCACGTAGAGCGCGGGTGCACCGGTTCGCCCGAGTACTTTGGGTGTGCGCCGGAAGGGAATTTTTTCGCCCGTGACGAGTTGCTGGATGGATTTCATGGCACCGCCGAGATGTACGGGCAGCAACAGGAGATTGAGCGCATAGACTCGCATGAAGTCCATGAGGCCTCGATAGCGCAGGATCGACAGATCGCGAGCATATAGAAAGAAATAGGGCATGGCGGTCATCGACAACCAGACGGTCATGAGCTTGGAGGAGAAGGGGACCACCAATAGCAGCAGGACACAGATGGGGGACAGCGCCATCGAGGTCAGATAATGCAGTTGGTAGAAACTCTGCGGGGCGAGTGCCGGGGTTTTCGGCACGTTCCTGAGATACCGGAGGAGTTTGGGCAGAATGAGGAGCCCTCCGTTGGCCCAGCGGCCTCGTTGGATAATGAGCGAGCCGAAATCGCCTGGCGTGGCGCTATAGGCCAGCCGCTCCGGGTAGTTAAAGAGCCGCCATCCTCGTGCCATCAAATCGACCGTCGATTCCGTGTCTTCAATCACCGTGCGATCCTGGATGTAGCGCCGGATGATCCCGTGCTGGGTCGCCTCTTCGACGCAGATGTCTTCCAGCGCCGTTTTTCGGAGGAGCGCGTTTGCGCCAACCCAAAAGGTGGCGCCGAAGTAGGTGAAGCCTTGATGCAGGAGATATTGAATGTCGGTGGTCGCTCCAGCGGTTCGTTCGAGCAGGCCTGGTGCGTTCGGAATGGCGCTGTAGGGAGTCTGTGCCACGGCGAGTCGTTCATTGCCAGGCTGCTCCATGATCTGAACGAGACGGACGGCATAGTCCGACAGAATGAGACTATCCGCATCTAAGGTAATGACATAGGGCGAGTCCGGGATTTCATAGGAGCCCTGGAGGTCCGTCGTTTCCTCTAGCATGAGTCCGGTCGCGTGCGGCACTTCATGCAGCCGCCGGCCCATCACGCCGAGATAGCTGTTCAGGTTCATCGCCTTGTTCAGTTCATGCGAGAGGTTCTGATAGCGTTTTCGTTCGAAGACCGCGATGTCTGCCTGAAATACGGCGGCCAGAGAACGGTACTCGGCGAGCAGGAGGCGCTCCTGTGGCGCGTGCTCCTCGGAAACAGCCTGGGCCTGGCGATGCCAATGCGCAGCCCGCTCGTCATATCGACGTGCCGGCCCACGGAGAATATGCTCGGCAAACCAGGCGTCAGAATGCGTACTGTCGGGCAAGCGATCGGCCTGCTCCTGAAACCACTGTGCCGCATGTTCGTAGGCCTGGGCTAACGCGACATATTCTTGTGGACGTTCGCGCACGCCGGTCTGCTGGCGCAACATGAATTGCACCAGCAGGCTCTCAAAGTAGCGAGCCTGGTCGTCGAGCAGGGCATGGAGTTCGGCCGGCATGGACCGGGCAGCCAGCAGGGCTTCACGATCTTCTGCCGTGCGTGGATTCGGCGGATTGTCCAACAACAGCACGACCCGCTTGTGCGGATATTCCTGCAACGCGGCGGAGAGTAGGGTTTGACGGATGACGTTCGTTTCTTCTTTGTACGAAGGCACGAGAATCGTCAGGAGCGGTGTTGGCGCGACGAACGATTGTATCAACTCATCTCTGGTGGCTGGGACATGGCCGAGCCAGCGTTTCAGGTAGGCCAGCCTGGCCAATTGATAGCCGAAGTTCCCGGAGATCAGAAATCCCACCAACAAGAGGAAGACCATGGCTTCGACGACATGGAAGAGATTCCCTTGTTCGAGCTCTTCGCTGAACACCGTGGCAATGGACCAGAAAAACAATGTGACGGCGATAGCTGTCGCCACGATCGTGGTTTTGGTCAGACTGATTTCAAAGCGGACTTGTGTAGCAGTCATGAAACTCCTCTGGATGGTCCAGTCCCTTACGCAATCGGTGTGCCAATCGTCGATGTCGAAATCATTGATGTTTTGCGGGGAAACACCAGATCGCTCGAATGAGCTGAGGCGGTTATGTTAGCTCGTATGAATTCCTCTACCAAACATGTCTGAGGAGACATGTTCCGGTTCCGGGAACCAGTAGCCGAACGGACTATGTCGTGTTTTGACGGAACAGAAAGACGTGAAGAGCGGGCAAGAACCTAGAGATTCTTATCGCATTTCAATCGGATCACCGTCCACCTCACCTCGCGGAGTCCTATTCACTTCCAACAAACTCGCCTGTTCGCTCCTTACTCCTTCACGGTCATGGTCATGGGGATCGGTTCGAGGGGATTGTCGCAGTCGTCTCGAACCGCCGCGACGATCTTATCTACCACATCCATCCCTCGAAAGACTTCGCCGAAGACCGTATAGGTGCGGTCGAGTCCGCTGTTGTCTGCAACACTGATGTAGAACTGTGATCCACTGTCGTTAAAATCCCTGGTGCTATTACTTTCCCGTGGCACCTTGGCCATGGCGATGGCGCCCCGTTTATGTGGCCGATCGCTGGTTTCAGGGTTGAGCCAGTATCCGGGGCTACCCGACCCATGTAGGGAGCGGTCTGGGTTCTTGCTCAGCGGATCGCCGCCCTGAATGATGAATCCAGGAACCACGCGATGGAAGGTGGTTCCATTGTAGAACCCCATTTTCACGAGTTTGATAAAGTTTTCGACGTGCCGTGGCGCATCATCCGGGTAGAAGCGAATTTTGATCTCACCGAAGGGCGTCGTAATGGTGACGCGCGGATCGATTTTCTGAAATTGCATAGTCATAGGGGATGAATGTAACAAGGCGAGAGGCAGTGGGGCAAGTGGCCTGAAGACGTGATGGGTGATGCGAGATGAGTCATCGGTGGGTGGGGAAAGCGAAGAGGTGAGGGGGATTCTGATACGTACTGATCACTCATCACCCATCACTTCTTTAATCCCTTGCCCGGATCAATCTTGAACCATAAGAGCCCGCCTAGAATGGCGACGGCTGCGGCAAACCCTAACGAGACCGGCCATCCCCAATGGTGAGCCAGCCAGGGCGTCAGGGTTGGGGAGATCGCGCCGCCGATGTTGGCGCCGGTGTTCATGAGTCCGGACAATGTGCCTGCATGGGATTTTGACAGATCGGTCGTCGAGGCCCAGTAGGCGCCGACGGAAAAGTAGAGCCAGCCCGCGCCGAACGACAGACTGGTGATCGCGAGGGTGGGAGATTCGATGAGGGCTCCCAGGGCAATGGCTGATCCGGCCAGGACCATGCCGGTCATGCCGGTGACGGCTCGTCCGGTGGTGAGTCCGTACCGGACCGCGAGTCGATCTGTGACCCATCCGCCTAGGGGGCAAAACACCAGCATGGCCACAAAAGGAGCCGAGGCATAGAAGCCACCGCGAAGCACATCGAATCCGCGAACATTCACCAGATACAAGTAAAACCAGGACAGATAGACGTAGGCGACATAGCCGAGGCAACTGTAGCTGATCACAAGCCACCAGATGGTGGGCGTCTGCCTGAATGTACGCCAGGGCACAGCGGTGTCCGACGTTCGCTCGATCTGGGCCTCTGTGCCGGCCTGTACCCAGGGATGTTCGTGGGGATGGTTACGCGACAGAAGCCACCAGAGGAGTCCCATCCCGATGCCGAGCAGACTCGCAAGATAGAACACGGTTTGCCAGCCCCAGTTCACCATCACCCAGGCGGCAATGGGCGGCGTCAGGGCAGAGCCCAATCCGATGCCGCCGATCGCGATGCCGATGCCGAAGCCTCGCGCCTCAGTCGGGAACCAATTGGTGACGGCGCGGTTGAAAGCAGGCAGGGCCACGGCTTCCCCCATCCCCAGGCAGAACCGGACGAGCATCAGTGCGCCGACAATGCCGACGAGGCTCGCGAGGGAGGAGGCCGCGACCATGGCGGTCAATGCCGTGCAGATCGACCACCAGACAAGTGCGATGGTGAGCACGGCTCTGGCGCCCCAGCGATCGGCCAGCCAGCCGCCGGGAATCTGAAAGAGGGCGTAGCCGACGACGAAGGCCGAGAAGATCCAGCCCATCTGTTGATCGGTGATCCCGTAGGCCGGCATCATCTGCCGCGCGGTGACAGAAATGTTGACGCGGTCGATATAGGTCACGACGCTGATCGAGAACAGGAGGGCGAGAATCAGCCAGCGGATTCTGGTCGGTTGAGATAGTGGCGTTGTCACAAGAGATGATCGTGTTGGAGTGCCAAGGTGAGCGCCAGCAAGTATACCGAGTCTTGCTGAGGATCACCAGCATCCGGTCTCGATGGCGTGTGAAAACCCCTGTCGCGACGCAGACTTCGTAGATTTCATGCAGGTGATTCGGTAAGATGATCTCCTCACCGCAGCGAGGCGGTTCACCCACAGCGTACAATCGATTGAGGGAGCAGGAGTGGTTCGATTTCGGTTTATTGCCGTACTCATCGCGATCCTATTGATCGCCGGGGGGCTCTTCCTCGCCTATTCGCCCTATCTGACGGGTGACGATTACCTCAAAGAGTTTTTCCTCCAACAGCTCGAGCAGAGTATCGGCCGCAAGATCGACGTCCATCGCATTAAGCTGGTCCTCTTCCCACGTATCAGATTGGAGCTGACGCAGGTTGCGATTCATGACCGGAATTCCGAAGATATTGTCTTGTCGGCCAAGAAGTTGGATCTAGTCTTGCGGCTGCTTCCGTTATTGCGCAAGCAGGTGGTGGGGAAACGGTTGCTGATTGAAGAACCGACGTTGACGCTTCGGCGCGATCGTAGCGGGCACTGGAACCTCTTCGATCAGGTCGCGCAAGGAGGCGAGGCCGATCAGGATGCGGTGCAGACGATGAGCCGCATCTTCCGCATTCGCGAGGCGACGTTGGTGAACGGGAAGCTGATCATCATCGACGACGGACGTCCGGATGGGACGCGCACCCTGGCCTTGGAGTCGGTCGAGGCCTCGCTGGTGATCAGAGCGGAGCGGGGGCAGGCGGATCTGCACGTCTCTGCCGGTCATGCGGGTGAGAAGGGCCTATCCGCCATATCTCTGGCAGGCATGATTAGTTCCGCCCAGCGGCAAACATTGGCACCCGACGATCCCTCGGCCTCACAGCTGAGACTCCAGTTCGATGGCAATGTTGAAGCCGCGAGTCTCAATCTCCGAGAGGTTGTAGATTTCTTTGGGCCACGTCCGGTTCCTGAACAGGTGCAGGGTGTCGTGAATGTGCATAGCCTTGTTCGAGCCGCGCCTGGCGTGGCGGGTTATGATGTGCTGTTGTCCGATCTGTCTGCGAACCTCGAACAACTGACGCTCACAGGCCAAGCGAGCCTCTCCGGTCTATTGACGGTTCAGCCCACGTTTGCGCTGACCTTTTCGGCATCCCCGATCCAGCTCCGCCAGTTACTCGCGCAGTTGCCGGCGCAGTGGGTGCATCCGCAGTTGCCGGCGATCATGCAAGACCGGGAGATCGACGGGACGGTGGAGATTGTCACCGCCACCGTCACAGGGTCGGCGGCATCAGGACCGCAGCTCTCGTTGACCGGGGAATTTCGCCTGAGCCAGGGGCAAGCACTGATCGGAGATAGCCGTGTCCCGGCCAAAGATTTAGCTGCCGTCGTCTCGGTCGAACCAGGTCGCCTCAGGGTGTCGAATCTCAGCGGACTCTATGGCGCGATTCATATGAGTGAGAGTAAGGCGCTCATTTCGTTTTTAGAGGCGGGGCCCTGGCTTGAGATGGACATTGCTGGAACGATGGCCGCGGCAGACCTGTTGCAGCTTCTTTCGAAGACCGTCAAGTCGGAGCAACTATCGCGGGTGTTAGCGGCGTCGCGTGATGTCGAAGGCATGGCCAGTCCCACGTTTCGTTTGGTTGGTCCGCTCAATCAGACCGGTGGCGTGACCTTTGCCGGGGGCGACATTACTGTCACGCATGTCGGTCTGACGAATCCCTCGCTGCCCGAGCGATTGACCGGGTTGCAGGGTCGGTTCGTGCTGACGGATGGCGGGACGCAGTTCGATGAGGTGACGGGGCATGTGGGGGATCTGGCCGTGCGGATCCATGGTGGCATCACAGGAGGTAGTGGCAGCGCCTTTCAGGACTTCTTGATTCGAGTCAACGGCGATGCGGGCCATATGGCCAAGTTGCTTCCTTCGAAAGCCATTCCAGCCGGAACGATCGATGGGCTGGTCAACGGCGCGCTCGTCTTGACCGGTCCAACCCTGTCGCCACACATCCGGGGTGAGGTCGTCTTGACCGAATCGAAAGTGACGCTGTCCGATCTGGTTGAAAAGCCGATCGGCGCTCCGGCGACGGTGGAGTTCGAGGGGACGATTCCGCAGGCTTCCGGGGTCGTCCTCGACAGGATTGAGCTGATCGTGCCGCCGATTCGATTGCCGATCAAGGGCAAGATTCAGTTGGGCGAACATTTTTCGATCGATGCCGCACTGTCAACCGGTACCCTGTCGTTGTCCCGTGTGCCGGAATGGATTGCCAAGGGCGGGTTTGAGGCAGGGAATATCGAGTTGTCGCTCGACATGAAGGGAAAGGACCTCAATTGGAAAACATGGCGGACCACCGGGTGGCTGGCCTTAACCAATGGGTTGATGAATGCCAAGGGGGCCGAGGGGCCCATCGAGGATTTGTATCTGCGAGTCCATTTTGTGAAGAACGGCGCGGAGATTAAACGGCTGTCGTTCCATCTGCTCGACAGCGATCTTGCGCTGGAAGGGACGATCCGGAATTGGGCGTCGAAACCGCTGATTACGGCGAAGATCGAGTCCAATCAAATGGATCTGGACCTGCTCATCCCCAAAGGTGAGCGGTCGCCCATTCGAGAATTTCTGGAAATCCTGGCAGAGACCAGCAAGGTCCAGGTGATGGCGTCGATGGTGCGCGGCCATTACAAACATCTCAAATTTGGAAGCCTCTCCGCCCGTATCACCATTCAGGACGGCGTGCTGGATGTGGACCGTTTGTCCGGCCGATCGACCAGTGGAGACGTGGCTGGACGTATCGTGGTGCAATTGCCCCGGAGGGAGCCGGCCGATGCCGAGGTCTCGGTTCGGGCGACGGGGTTGCTGGTGGAAGATGTGCTGAAATTTTTCGACTCCAAGGGGGGCGTGATGACAGGGGAAGCTCGGGTGACGGGGACGATCCGTGGACATGGAAAGAATCCTCACGGGCTCTATCCCACATTGAACGGCAAGGTTGATGTCTTACTTGAGAACGGACGCATCCTCAAATCGCAGGAACGGGCTATTTGGAAGATCATCAGTATTTTGAATCTTCCCGCCGTGCTGCAAGGGAAAGTCAATCTGGAGAAAGAGGGCCTGTCCTACAACAAGATCACGGCGACGATTCTTGCGCGGAACGGACTGTTCGAGACCGAGAATCTGATCATCGACAGCCCGATTGTGAAGATTACTGCGGCGGGAAACTTCGATTTACCGACCGATCAAGTCGATATGGTGTGGGCCGTCAGTCCGTTCGGGTCGTACTCGCAATTCTTGAAAACGATTCCACTCTTCGGGCGGCTCTTTGCCGGAGAACGCAAAGGGTTGGCCACGGCATTGTTCTCCGTCAAAGGATCCATCGCGGATCCGGAGGTGACCTACCTGCCGATGAAGTCGTTTGCCAGCGGCGTAACGGGCTTGGCACAGCTGGCGTTTGATGTGTTGCGGAATACGGTGATGCTGCCGATCGATCTCATGACGCCTGATGAGGATGCAGGCGTGGGTAAGGAGGCCCTCTCCATGCCTGAACCGGTTCCATCCGCGCCTTGACCGACCTCCCCCCCCATGCTAGATTCCGAGGAATATTTACTATGGCGCCATCAACTACATCATCTCAACGAGCCACCGTCTTTATCGCTGCCAGTGAGAGCGACTCCAATCTCTATTACGCGACGAAGTTTATCGCGCCGGACCCCTTTATCTATCTAGAGATTAAGGGGGAACGGATTCTGGTGATGAGCGATCTCGAAATGGATCGGGCAAAAAGCCAATCGTCCGTCGATCGGGTGCTCTCGTATTCGGAGGTCGAGGGGCGAGCGAAGACGCAAGGCATTGCCGAGCCTGGTACCGTCGAAGTGATTCATATCCTCTTGCGAGAAGCCGGCATCACGCAGATCACGGTCCCGGCGAACTTTCCCTTCGGCCATGCCGTGAAGTTCCAGTCGTTGGGGTACCAGCTGCATCCAAAGCGGGATCCGTTTTACGAACAACGCGTGGTGAAGACTGCCGAAGAAGTGCGCTACATCGAAGCGGCTCAGCGTGCGACCGAGCAGGCGGTTGCGGCAGCCCATGAACTGTTGCGCCAGGCGTCGATCAACAACGATCAGCTCTGGCACGAGGGTGTGCCGCTGACGTCGGAGCGCGTCAAAAAACTAATCAATGTTGCCTTGATGGAGTGCGACTGTGTGGCCCAGCATACCATCGTTGCCGGAGGAGAGCAGGCCTGCGACCCGCACAACGAAGGCAGTGGTCCGTTGCCCGCTCACCGCAGCATTATCTTCGACGTGTTTCCCCGTTCGGCTTCCAACCGATATTTTGCCGACATGTCCAGGACGGTCGTACGAGGGACCCCGAGCCCCGAACTGAAGAAGCTTTACCAGACGGTCCTGGATGCGCAGGAAGAGGCCATCACGAAAATCAAAGATGGGGCGGATGGGAAAAGAATTCATCAGGGTATCTGTGCCAGGTTTGAAAAAGCCGGCTACCAAACCGGCCTGGTGAATGGCCGGATGCAGGGCTACTTCCACGGCACGGGACATGGAGTCGGTCTCGATATCCATGAAGCGCCTCGCATTAGCCGGACCGGATCGTTGCTTCAAGAAGGTCACGTCGTGACCGTCGAGCCCGGCCTCTATTATCCAGGCCTCGGCGCCGTCCGCATCGAGGATATGGTGCTCGTCACAAAAGACGGTTGCCGTAATCTGACGAACTCTCCGAAGATTTTCGAATTAGGCTGAGAAGCAGTGACAAGTGATCAGTGATAGGTGATGGGTTCTGGCGCAATGAGCCCTGTGCCTGTCGCGAGATAACTGCTACCGATCACTTATCACCCATTACTGGTCACGTCTCCTATGCGCCTCACCTTCACAATCCAACGATTCAACCCCGAAGTTGATTCCACGCCCCATCCTCAAGAGTTCCGTCTCGATGTCGGTCGTGGAATGACGGTGCTCGACGCGCTCATTCGTATCAAAAACGAGTGCGATGGGAGCCTGGCCCTTCGATATTCCTGCCGCTCTGCGATTTGTGGTTCCTGCTCGATGACGATCAACGGGAGCGAGAAGCTCGCCTGCCGGACGTCTCTTCGCAAAGAACTCGACCGGCATGGGCGCATCATCGTGGCGCCGCTCCGCAACATGCCGGTGATCAAGGACCTGGTCGTGGATATGGCTCCGTTCTGGGAGAAGATCCGCAACGTGCATCCCTGGCTGGTGCCGTCGGCCCGGCCATCGTACGGAGTCTTAGGTGCTCAGACGACGGCGTGGGATCATGGCAACCCTGAGTTCCATAATGTCGATGCCTGCATCATGTGTGGTGCCTGCGTCGCGGCCTGCACGGTGCATGAAGTATCGAAGGGCTTTGCCGGTCCCGCAGCCTTGGCGAAGGCCGATCGCTTTCTCTCCGACCCACGCGAGGCCCCGTCGGCGACGCGCGCCAGGCTGTCGGCTCTCCAGAGTGAAGATGGGATCTGGGACTGTACACGCTGTAACTTCTGCGTCGAAGTCTGCCCGAAAGATGTCAAACCGATGGAGGCGATCATCCGGTTGCGGCGGGCTTCGCTTGAACGAGGTATGACCACGACCGGCGGTGCCCGTCATATCCTCGGATTTGCCGATCTGGTCGAACAGCAGGGGCGTTTGAACGAAGCGATCATGCCACTCAAAGTGGTCGGGTTTGCACCGCGTGCGGTCTGGCGGATCGTGCCTCTGGGCCTCAAGATGTTATTCAAAGGGAAAGTGCCCAATCCTTTCGGACATGCGATCCCCGGACTCAGCCACCTCCAGGCGCTCATTCAACGAGTGCGACGTTCGACCTCTCCAGTCTAACCTCGATGGCCTGGACCCTTCGCTGGCTTGAAGACATTGCCATGGCCGATGCCGCTTTCGAAGTCGACGCGTCGTCGGTCGAGGAGGTCTTTCTGGGTGCAACAGAGGCCCTCCTTCAAAGCCTGGCAAACCCCGTTACCGTATCTGGCGGATGGGAGCGGTCGATTGAACGGACCGACATGGACCTCTCGGCCCTGCTGTTCGATTGGTTGTCGGAGATTGTCTATTGGAAAGATGCCGCAGGGGTGGTCTTCCGGGAAGCACCGCTCACGTTGGCTCAGGCGGGAGACGTCTGGTTGTTACAAGCACGGTTGATCGGCGCGCCAGTGGACTACCGGACTCAAGAGCTTCATGCCGATGTGAAGGGGGTGACGAAACATCTGTACCATGTGACTGAGGAAGCTGGGCGCTGGAAGGCATTGGTGGTGTTGGATGTATGAAGAAGTGATGGGTGAGCGGTGATGAGTGATGAGTTGAGAGTGAATACGGACATGAAAGTGAATCGGATCTCCGATGAGATTTGGGAAATCCCCACGTCTGAAAAGTCCGGCATGTTGGTGCCAGCCAGGATTTATGCGACGAGGGGCATTCTTCAGGCCATGGATTCCGGGGTCTTCGATCAGGTGACCAATGTCGCCTGTCTGCCAGGCATCAGACGGTATGCGCTCTGTATGCCTGATGGGCATTGGGGTTATGGATTCCCGATCGGGGGTGTCGCGGCGTTCGATGCGCAGGAGGGCATCATCTCTCCCGGCGGCGTCGGCTACGATATCAACTGCGGTATGCGGCTGATTCGAACAGACTTAACGCTGGCGGATGTGCAGCCGCATCTCGAGAGGCTCATGACCGAACTCTTCAGGAAAGTGCCGGCCGGCGTCGGGGCGAGCGGGTTCGTTCGGCTTTCGCGGGAGGAATTTGGTCGTGTGATGACTCATGGGGCCAAGTGGTGTGTGGATCGTGGATATGGGTGGCATCGGGATCTCATTCGCATGGAAGAAGGCGGCTGCATCGAGGGGGTCGATGCGTCGGTCGTGACCGACCATGCCATTCAACGAGGCATCAATCAGCTGGGAACCTTGGGGTCGGGCAATCATTACCTCGAAGTTCAGGTGGTCTCGAACGATCGGATATTCGATCCGGTCACGGCTGCGGCGCTTGGGATTACCGGCCACGAGCAGATCGTGGTGATGGTGCATTGTGGGTCACGCGGGTTCGGACATCAGGTCGCGAGCGACTATCTCAAGGTATTTGAAAAGTCCATGCGCCGGTATGGCATCACGGTGAAGGATCAACAATTGGCCTGCGCGCCGTTTCGGTCTCCCGAGGGGCAGGAGTATTTTTCCGCCATGAACTGCGCCGCGAACACGGCGTTTGCCAACCGCCAGGTCATCACCCATCAGATTCGCGAAGCCTTCGCGACGGTGTTCGGTCAGTCTGCGGAGGCCTTAGGAATGGAGCTGGTCTATGACGTGGCGCACAACATCGCCAAAGTCGAACGGTATCCGGAAGGGGAGCTCGTGGTGCATCGCAAAGGCGCGACCAGAGCATTCGGGCCGGGGAGTCCGGAGCTCCCGGCTCTATTTCGGCAGACCGGCCAGCCGGTCATCTGTGGGGGATCGATGGAGACCGGTTCCTATCTGCTCGTGGGGACGGATCACGCGGTGCGCGACACGTTCGGCTCGACGATGCATGGAGCCGGAAGAACGATGTCCCGCGCGCAAGCGAAGCGAACGGTTCGTGGCAGGGAATTGCTGGAACAGATGCAGCAGCGCGGTATCCTGGTTAAGGCCGTGTCGATGTCAGGCCTCGCGGAAGAGGCAGGCTTGGCCTACAAAGACATTTCTGAAGTGGTGGAGTCGGTCGGTCGGGCGGGAATCACAAAAAAGGTGGCGGAATTAAGACCGATTGGCAATATAAAGGGGTAACTACAGAAGGAGATGTGCATGGATAAGCGGCAGCATCCCCGGTTCCCCGCCAGGTTTCACAGTTCCTTTACCTCTGTTGCGGTGGTCAGTGGAGAGGGTGAAGTGATCGATCTTTCGCAGCGAGGCTGCTGCGTGGTCTGCAAGACCGCCGTGCATCCGGGAGGCATGATCACGCTCCGTGTCCATGTCCTGCCGGATGAGCCGTCGATCACCATTCAGGAAGCGGTCGTGCGGTGGACGCGCGAGGGTCGATTCGGAGTCGAATTCGTGTCCTTCATCCCTGGAGAATGGGCTCGCTTGCAACATGCCGTGACGCAGTTGGAACTACACCCCTACCAGCGACCGACTGACGAGACATCCGAAGTGGCGTAAGGGCCCTCCTCCATGCGCTGCCCGGTCGTCAGATTCTTCCCGATTCACGATGCAGGGGATCAGCCGTTTCGTCGAAACCCATAGAGCAACGTGATGTTGATTCGCCGGCAGAGGTACTCGTCCTTGAAGGCGATCTCGTCCGTTTCGTGGAACAGGTCCGAGTTGAAGACGATTGCGCGATTGGTGCGATAGGGGATCTTCACCGTCTGCGCGCCCACCTGCTTGAGCCAGGCGAGAATCTTCGGCTTGTTCTTGTCGCTGTTATATTCCTGAAAGTTCCAGTCTCTCGGCGCTTCCTTGTCGTACACGAGCAACCCGCCCGTTTCCTGATTGAGGTTCGCCTCATCTGGCGTCACCCAGAAATTCACATTGACCGCCGCCGCGTCGGCATGGATGTTGAGCCCGCGTCTGGTGCTGTCATGTTTGAAGGCCCAGGCCTGGGTGAGCCGATGTTGCTTGAAGATGCGGGGAAACTTCAACCGCAGTTCTTCGGCAATTTGGAGGAGCAGGGGCGAGGCGAATCCATCGCCCAGAAACGCTCCGATATAGCCATTTTCGTAATCCTTCTTCCAGACGGTGGACTCCCAACAAAAATGGCGCAGGGCGTCCAATGCGTCGGGATTCAGCAGCCCGTCGATATAGGTGACCTCCGGTTGCTGAGCCAGATAGCGGGATTCCACGGCTTCGACATTCAAGTCAGGATGGAGTGCGCCATCCGGGAGATGCGGATTCGGCGCGCGATACAGGAGCCGATTGAACGAGGCCGCAACCGGCGCGAGCGTGTGTGGAGCGATGGGAATTCGATTGCCTGGATCTGGGCGCGTTCGCAATTCGCCATCGAGTTGTTGGAGTGCCTGGAAGTAGGGACGATGCTCGTCATGTAGGAGTTGTCGCTCGAACAAATACTGAATTTGCTCAAGATCATGGGTGATACGTGAACGGTAGACGAAGGACTCGGTCACGGGCTTGGCATGATCATGTTTGGCTGTCGCCGCTCGTTGGAGGCAATCGACGGCCTTCTCATATTCTCCTGCCCAGGACCAGGCGACGCCGAGATTGTAGAGGGCCTTCAGATAGCCGGGCATGATTGTGAGCGCCCCTGCGAATGACGCAATCGCCTCGTCCAGCGATCCAGTCTCCATCAAGGCCAGGCCCAGATTGTTGAGCGCTTCGACATGGGTCGGCTTCAAGTGAATGGCCTGACGATAGGAGGCGAGCGCACGTTCCATCTCGCCCTGTTCCTTGAGGGCGGCGCCGAGGTTGTTATGGGTGTCGGCATGGGATGGATTGACGGTCAGGGCCTGTTGGTACGCCTCAATGGATTCAGCGAGCGCACCGCGGTCTTTGAGCACATTGCCCAGGTTGATCCAGGCCTCAAGATGCCGTGGGTTCACTGTGACGGCCTGCCGGTAGGCGCGGATGGCTTCGTCAGGACGAGCCGCTTTCTGGGCCACGACGCCAAGGTTAAACGAAAAGAGCGGCGAGGCCGGAGCCTGTTCGATGGCGCGAGCGATAGTGGTGATGGCCTCGTCGAATCGATTGAGTCGGTAGAGCAAGAGGCCGAGATGATGTAATGCGTCCGGATGGTTCGGGGCCAAGTCGAGGGCCCGCCGATAGGCGCCTTCTGCCTCCTGAAGTCGGCCTCCTTGCAGATGTGCGGTGCCTTCATTCATCAAGGCACGGAGGGCCGCGGAATCTGGCGCTCGGTCAAGCTTGGCCTGTTGCGTATCGTGGGAGCGACCTTTGACTGGTTTCATGATGAGGTTGGTCTTGTACTCCTCAGGATCTGATGCCGTGAGGGTATACGAATATCGACGCAATGGTCAAAGGGCGGGTCCCCAGCAGAATGCGGGGAAAGGTCGTCTCGTACTATTGCTCAATCTGGTTCCTTTGGTTTGAACAACAACCAGATCAACCAGAGAGATCAGTGTGATCGCGTCATGTCAGCACTCTCGGATCTATCATCGGTTCCAGCTGTTCTATCCCGATGCCAGAACAGAGGGCGGATGACCGACGGTGTGTGAGGGCGTCAGCCCAGGATTGTCTTTGTCCCAGCGATAGGCTATGTAGTGCGCAGCCGCTGTCTCCATCATCAGCCGCGCGTGCTTTTTCTCAAGGAGATATGCGTTACGATCCATGTTTCATGGGTATTTGGAGTAGAGTGTCATATTGATGATCACCCCCACGCCAGACAGTGAGATCTTCCTGTCTTTCGCCAACCAGCGAGCCGTGCTCTCGCCTTGGGGCGCGTCCTTACGCCGGTACTTCACGGTGGAAGCCGATGGCGGCGAAACCGATATCCTCTGGGGCTATTCGGGCGGCAGCAATAAGAAGGGCGGACAGGGAGACGTCTTAATCCCGTTTCCTGGACGCGTCGCTGAGGGCCGCTATTCCTTCGATGGGCAGGCATTGCAACTCGATAGGAACGATAAAGAAGGGCCGAATGCGATCCACGGGTTTGTCCGGACCTTGCCCTGGGCGATCGTGTCGGCCGATTCGCGTTGCGCCTCGTTCGAGGTTCGCCTGGATGCCGAGTCCTATGGCCCTCGAGGCTATCCATTTTCTCTCGACATTCGCGTCACCTACAGTCTAGATCGTCAGGGCTTGTCTTGTGCATTTGCCGTACGGAACGTGGGGGATCAAGCCGCGCCGGTCGGGGTGGGGTTTCATCCCTATTTTACCGTAGGCACGTCGCGTATCGATGAGGCTGAAGTCAAGATCCCTGGCTCGGGGTATCTGGAGTTCAATGAACGGCTCGCGCCGACCGGCACCATCATTGCTGCGGCCGGCACCGACTGGGATTATCGTGACTATCGACGGATCGGCAGTCGGCGCTTCAATCACTGCTATGTACAACTTGAACGAGATGCGGAGGGAATGGCCACGGCTTCCTTGCGCCATGACGGAAGCGGTCGGGCCATCGACATCGTGATGGATCGCTCGTTTTCTGCTGTCGTGGTCTACACCGGCGATGCCATTGTCGAGGCTCCGCGGCGTGCGTTTGCCATCGAGCCGATGACCTGCGCGAGCGATGCCTTCAATCACCCCGAATGGGGTTTGAAGCGGCTGGCCCAGGACGAAACCTTCTCAGGGCAGTACAGGGTCCGATACCGGTAGCATGCGGGGCTCTTTCCTCTAGACCGCACCTGTCTCCCGCACTAGAATCTCACGGTGCATCATTTCAAGGTGAACTCTTGCTTGTCGACGTTGTGCCTGTATGCCGAACGGGTAGTATTGCGTGGGCAGTAACTGCAGCTGAGCAGCTGCCGCCTTGAGGGGGGCTGGAGGTGAATCGATGACCGAGGGCAAGAACAATCAGAACCCTCCTCAGCCGGCTGAATTAGTTGTGAGTGCTGAACGGCATCAACGGCTCCATGATATCGTGCTGTACGTCAAGGCCCTTCATCATTATATCGATCCGGACATGTACCGCATTTCACTCGAAAAGTTGGAGGAACTTGAATGGTGCGTCGAAGGGGTCGAGTGTGAGCCTGAGGGGTCTCTTGAACATCTCGGGTTCGCCATGAAGGTGTCCTGGGAGGATCTGTGTTTTCTTGAAACTGTCGTCAGCGCGGCGGATACCTATTCGCATAGAGCATCCACCGGCTGGCGGGTTGAGGGGATTACCGACCAGGGGTTTGACGATTTATTGAAATGGTTGGCACGTTCGGAGGACGAGTTATTCCGATCGAAGCTCAAAACGTGATCGATCCACTTTTCTTCTTCCCGGAACTGCGGTACTCTCCAGGGAGGCTTTAATGAGCGAGGATGAATTCAATGATGACACGATATGTTTCCATCGGTCGTATGGCGCTCCTCATGGGTTCCGTATTCTTTGTTGTCGGCTGTGCCGCCCCTTCACCCGCGCCGTCCGGCAGTCATGGTAAGCAGTTCACGACGATGTGGGAGGAGATTTACGGACGGCTCAAACCGGAAATCGATAGCGGCAATATTTCCGTCGAGCGTGGTGAGGTCACTCTGGAGAGTCCTTCTGTCACGAATGACCAGGCGAGCACCAACTCCGATAACGCAGGGCTGTCTTCGTCTGCCGCAGCCCTAGGTACGTCTGTGCCAGGAGCGGCATCGCGTGAGTTTATCCGCATTCGATTGACCGATCGCGTACTCTTCGACTCGGGAGACGATCAGGTCAAAGCTGATGGGGTCAATGTGCTGAGCAGGCTTGGCCGTATTTTAGCAGGGGAAAATGGGCTTGAAATCGTCATTCAGGGCTATACGGACAATGCCTCTATCCGCGAGCGTCTCCGCTCAAAATTTTCTGACAACATGGCGCTGTCCCAGGCTAGAGCGGAGAATGCCGCGCAGATACTCCGGAGCAACGGTGTGGCCGATGAGAGCCTGCGGTTGGAGTGGTTTGGGGAGAGCCGTCCCATCAGCAGCAACGACTCCGAGGAGGGGCGACGTCGAAACCGGCGTGTCGAAATCATGATTACCCCGAAGTAACGGTATGGGGCAGAGACTTGTGCTGCAGTATTTTGCCGGAGTATGTGTGCTTGGTGCCTCTGTGATGGTAGGACTCTCCTGCTCCTCCCTCGCTGATGCGCATGATAAACGGTTCCTTGTCGCTCAACCACCCGCTCCGCTGAATAACCAGACGCCACAAGACATGGCGTGGTCGTGGCTTCGCAGGGGACAGGCGTTGAGGGCCAGCGGCGATCTCCGCGCCGGGATCGACGCGTTTCGCCGGGCCATCGCACTTCAGCCCCGTGATGCCGAGGCCCATTACCTCTTGGGGGTGGCTCTCGAAGAGGCGTACGATGTGGACGGGGCACTCGCAGAATTCGAAACGGTCGTCCAGCTAGCCTCGAACCATCTCAACGGTCAATTTCGGTTGGGTGTCCTGTATGGGCAACGCGGCGAGCATGACGGCGCCATTCGTGCGTTCAGTGCGGTGTTACGATCCAATCCTGAACATCTACTCGCCCGTTTCAATATCGCATTAGCGTTTCGCAAGACCGGCGATGACCTGTGGGCGAAGCGGCACCTGGAGCTCGTCCTGAACCAGAACCCGCGCCATAGCGGCGCGCACACGAGTCTGGGCAATATTTATTACGCCGGTGGAGACATCGCGCAGGCCATCGCGGAGTATCGCACCGCATTGGCCAGCGAACCCGGCTATGTACGGGCCCGCCGAAACCTGGCTGTGGCGCTCAAACAACAAGGCGACCTGCCTGGAGCCATTGCCGAATATCGAGCCGCGATCGGTTTGCAGACCATGGATCCGGCGTTGCAGATCGAGTATGCCGATACCCTTTTGGCGGGAGGGGAGACAACCGCGGCCGCGGTCGCCTACCAGCAGGCTCTTGTCCTTTTACCCCAGACCCGGGATCAGTCAGACCTCCGCCGCCGGATCACGCGTCAACTCCAGCAACTCACACCGTAATGCGATGACGTGGGGCTCCTGCAGGCCGGCCGTAGGGGGGCTTCCGGCGTAGCCGCGGGTCTTACAATGGTGGGGCTGAGGCCACGATACGGAACCGCACTTCATCTACCAGGGTATCGGCGGTCGTCCGTTCTCCCGTGAATAGTCCACAGTGGTAGAGGCCTGCGGTCCATCCTTTTTTGGGCGGGGGCAACATGAAATAGCCGGATTGGTCGTTCATGGTTGTCATGACACGGTCTTGTGCGATGGCTTGTTGAGCTTCCGTCATCTCGGATGTTTCCGCCACACAACGTGCGGTGAGAGGCATGGCATCAAATGAAGCCGAGACCAACCCAAATACCAGGTAGATGTCTTGTTGTGACGTGGGAAAGCTATCGCCAGGGCTCAGCGGAATAAACTCATGAGCGCCGGTGGGAAAATCGTCCCGCACGATTTTGCTGGCCGGGATGACGAAGCGAAACCAACTGAAGTCTGCATCTCTCCCCATGAGCGACGCTCCGGTGTCCAGCGGTTGTTGCGGTTGAAATCGTGCGGCGGCTCGCGCATAGAGCTCTTCTTCCGGAGAGACGGTGGAAGCTGCAGGTTCTACCGGGGCGGTGCGGTCTGCCGCTTCGTGGTCCGCCAGTTTGGCTAACTCCGGAACATGAGGCCGCACCTTCTCGAGCCACCGTGCGATCTTCTTTTTATCTAACAGCCGTGTGTCCGGTGGGAACTGCACATTTTTGTTGTTCCGTTCAAATTCGACGGCCGCGTCATAGAGCGTTTTAAAATGGACGAATGCGTCTTCCCATTGTTCCAGGTCCACGAGACATTGGCCCATCCGATAGACCGTATCGGCATAGTCTTCTTCGCTGGGGTCGAGGTTGGAGACCTTCCCAAATACCGTCAGCGCATCCTTGCATCGGCCAAGCTGCATGAGCGTCAGCCCGAGTTGATGGTTGGCCAGGGGGTCATTGGGATTGAGGGTCAGCAATCGTTGATAAATCGGCTCGGCCTCCTGATACCGGCCCATCGAGAAGTGTCTCCAGGCCTCTGCGCGTATGGACGCCCATTCCTTGCGCTGGGCGCCGGTCATGTCCTTGGTAAGCACCGGGTCGAAACGGCGGCCTCGATCAATAGAGGTGCCATGGATTTGTGAGAGCAGATTTCTGGCTGGGAGCTCCAGCGGAGCACCGGGGGGGACCTTGTGCAGCACATACTGCACGTCCGCCTCGGCGCCGTCATAGTCCAATACGTCAAATCGCGCGCGGGCCAACGTCAATCGCCAGCCGAGCATATCCGGAACGAGTGCCACGGCTTTCTTGTACGATTCGAGCGATTGCTCAAGGCGATCCTGCTTCCTGAGCTCTTGTGCCAGCCTCAGGTGGACCAAAGGATTTTTCGCATCGACTTCTGCAATGCGTATTAATTCGGCGATGGACTCCTCACTCTGCCCGGACCGCGTCAAGACGCTCCACTTGGCCCATCGGACATCCAATGCGGTCGGGGTTTTGGTGAGGACGGTCTCATAGGCCTCGACCGCTTCCTGGGGGCCCCGAGATGCGGCGAGGATATCACCGCGTAATTTTCTGAGCGTGAGCGCGGAAGGATATTCTTGAATGCCCTGGTCGAGGATCTCGAGCGCCGCGCTCGTCGTGCCGCCTTCCCAGACCGCTTTGGCCCGTTCGACGATGCCTTTTTCCGACGGAGTTGGTGGATCCTGTGCGAATGCCCGGAGCGTCATCGTGAATACCAGCATGAGCGGTATCAGGAGGAGGAGGGGGTACGCATACGATTGTCTTTGACCGGGCATCTTGTGCATGGGAGAGGGCAACCTTCGATTCATACGCAGTGAGATTCTTTCTTCAGGATGTACTATACCAAGAACCGATGTGACGGTGAAATACGTCCTGCCGCACAAGAGAACGCGCGGGTACTTGGTGAGAGACAGGGGCGGTGCGTAGGATTCGTGCGGGTTACGGTGTACGTTTGCGAGGCTGCCGATAACCAATCGCGTGAATGCCAGGATCGCTAGCTGAGGTGCGATCAGATAGGTTTATAGCGGTCTCGGCATTGTTTCGCCTGTGAGATCGGATTCACCTGATGGACGAAATGGGCCGGATCGCCGCAGTGGTTTCTGCGTAGCGTCAGACGTATCAGGCCCGTTCAGGCTACCGCACTTGAGGATCGGTTGGCCTTGGCAAGAACTGGTGGATGGATTTTAATAATCGCTCCGCGGCAAATGGTTTTTGCACATATTCAGTCGCGCCAAGATTTGCGGCCAGGGTCAT
Organism: Nitrospirota bacterium; assembly: GCA_030684575.1. Taxonomy (NCBI): domain Bacteria; kingdom Pseudomonadati; phylum Nitrospirota; species Nitrospirota bacterium. Next base: position 94,339 of record JAUXVD010000016.1, read on the forward strand.
CGTCTCTGTTTGTGTGTTGGCGGTCAGAAGAATGACCGGAATCCATTGCCATTCCGGCGTTGTTCTGACGATCCGCAAGAGTTCCAGTCCTGTCAGTGATGGGAGCATGATGTCGAGCAACAGCAAGTCCGGTGGAGGCGTCGTCGAGATGAACTGCTGAGCCAACTGCCCGTCGCGGAGATGTGTGACGCCATAACCTTCTCGTTCAAGAATAAACCGCAAGAGACATGCGGTATCTTCATGATCTTCCACGACGAGGACTGTGCCGTTTCCACCGACTGGTTGCATCAATGTATCCCTCTCATCTTGGAATGTGGTTCTTTCAGTCTGGTGGGTGAGGCCATTCGCCCGACAGATGTCTGCTCCAGCATCTGTTGCAAGCGATGATGAATCACTCCCACGCCCCATGACTTGATGATGTAATCGTTCGCACCCTCGTGCAGCATGCGCTCGATGTCTCCCGCGAACGAGTCGCCGGACACCACCATCACCGGAACCTGTTCCCAGCCAGGCTTGGTGCGAATGATCTTCAGTAATTCAAATCCATTGATGTAGGGAATGACGAGGTCGAGCAGGATAGCTCGAGGCGGTGCGATATCCTCCATCATGGATACGGCCTGACGGCCATCTCTCGCCTGGACGACGGACATCCCTGACTGTTCAAGGTGGAGCGTGATGAGGTCTGCCGTATCCTCTTCGTCCTCAATGAGGAGGACCACGCCTTGTTTCGTTTTCTTCTGTTTCTTCATGATGTGCGTTCCTCCTACTGCGTTCTTGGTCGGCTGCATGGACGACTCCATGTGTGTCGATCTCCTAGTCATCAGACGTCTCTTCAATAAAGATTACGTCGACTCGATCGAGATACGAGCCAAGGTGGCGTAGCTCTTCCTCAATCTGATGAATGAGGCGCTGCTTTGCTGCGGCTTCAATGGTTGCCCCCATCGTGGTGATGGCGGTGAATCCATAACTTCCTCCTGCTCCTTTCATGCCATGTGCGATCGTGCGCAGGCTCTCGAAGTCCTGTGCCGCAAGGGCTTTTTGCATCGTGATCACCTCGTTTTTCCGGTTCGCCATGAATCGTGGAATGAGGGGCGCGAACGAGGCGTCGACAGGCACGATGACCGGTCCCGATGGAGCGGGGCCTCTTGATGTATGTTCGTTCATAAGTCGGGGTCTCACGGTTTTAGGCTTTGTGGCCCGATGGCTGCCCGGTATGTTCCAGAATTGACGTGAGTAAGGCCTGCTTTTTCAGAGGTTTCGTGAGATGAGCCATGCATCCAACCGCCAGACTTTTCTCGAGATCCTCTTTGAAGGCATTTGCAGTGAATGCCACGATCGGGGTCGGGACCCGTTGTTGTTCACATTCCCATTGACGAATGGCTTCCGTGGCTTGATAGCCGTCCATGACCGGCATCTGGATGTCCATGAAGACCAGGTCATAGGTGCCGGTGCGAAACTTTTTCAGCGCGACCGCGCCGTTTTCCGCCATGTCCAACTGGTAGGGAGTCTCTTTTAAGAACAGCGCCACTACATCGCGATTGTCCTCCAAGTCCTCGGCGAGCAGGATGCGGAGCGGGCGAAGGTCGGTGGGGCTTGGCTGAGCCGTCGGCTCCGGCGCGGGAGGTGCCCCCACCTTCGCTGCGGGATTCAGCGCTTCCGCAAGCGAGGTCAATAGCCGTGCTCGGCTGATGGGCTTGTGGACATAGCTGGCGATTCCCACTGCGCGGGCGCGGAGGGCAGAGTTGCCACGCATATCCGAGGCATGCATGACCAAGGGAAGTGTTGTGAATTCAGGCCTAGAGCGAATGGCCTGGGCAAGCTCGAGTCCATTCATGCCCGGCATATGAAAGTCCAGGACCGCGAGCTGAAACGGCTCGCCTCGACGCCGGGCGTCGTCCAATACGGCCAGTGCAGTCAGCCCATCCTGGGCTTCGCTCAGGATGACCCCCATGCGCGTGAGGAACTCGCGGACGATCATCCGATTAGTCTCATTGTCATCCACAATGAGCATTCGGCATCCCTGCAGGACGAGGACGGGTTGCTCGGACATCGTTGCGAGCCCGGGTACTGTGGCCATACGTAGGACGAATGACAGTGTGCTGCCATGCCCTTCCATACTGATGACCTCGATGTGACTGCCCATCAGTTCTACAATCCGTTTGGAAATGTTCAGCCCGAGCCCGGTGCCGCCATACTTTCGTGTGGTGGAGGAATCGACTTGAGTAAAGCTGTCGAAGATGGTTTGGATTTTGTCAGCGGGGATGCCGATCCCCGTGTCGGAGACCGAGACGCGGAGTGTGGTGAAGCCGGCCTCGTTCCCGATGGGGTCGATACGCATGATGATTTCGCCACGCTCCGTAAACTTGATGGCGTTTCCCACGAGATTCACGAGCACCTGGCGCAGGCGTGTCGGATCACCCATGACATAGGGCGGCACATCAGGATGCACAAAGGCCACGAGTTCGAGCGCCTTGGCGTTGGCCCGCACGGACATCAGCTCTGCGGTCTTGTCCACAAGGTCAGCGAGATTGAATGGCACCGATTCCATTTCTAGATGGCCGGTTTCTATTTTTGTCAGGTCAAGAATATCGTTGATCAAGTCGGTGAGGCTTGTGGCTGCTCGGCTGAATCGCCGCACATATTCCTGCTGTTCGGTGGTGAGGGTGGTTTCTTGAAGTAGATCGGCCATGCCGATGATGGCATTCATCGGGGTTCGAATCTCATGGCTCATTGAAGCCAGGAATTCGCTTTTGGCCTGTGTAGCCTCAATGGCACGCGTGTGAGCCTTCGCCAACTCAAGATTTCGGTGCTCCATTTCTATGGCCGCCTGCTGCAGCGTGGCCTCCGTTCTTTTTCGCTCGGTGATATTGACGATGGAGGCGAGCACCTGTGTGCCGTTCGACGTTTCGATCGGATTGAGACCCAGTTCGACCGGGAACTCGGTCCCGTCCTTGTGGAGGCCGAAGAGGTCACGACCGGCGCCCATGACGCGAGTGGTTGGATTCTGGAAGAACGTGGTGCGCAGGTGTGGATGCTGGGACCGGAACCGGTTCGGAATAAGCTGTTCCACAGGTTGGCCCAAGAGCTCTTCACGGCGATAGCCGAAGAGCTGTTCGATCTGGGCATTGACTAGGAGGAGCGTGCCACTCTGGTTTACGATCAACATGCCGTTGGGTGCCGACTCCACGATCTGGTTCTGACTGTTGGCCAGGAGGATCTTGTCTTCTTCGATTTGACGGACCTTGGCAAGGTGGTTTTTGAACAGCTCAACCATCATCATGGCGATGACGAGTAAGAAGATCGTGAGGCATCGATTGATGAAAGCATATCTGCTGTCTTCTCCAGGAGGGGAGAGGATATAGCCCGCAATGACCAGACCTATCGTGACTATCCCGATGAGCCTTGCGGTTCTATGATCGCGAGTCCCCACGGCGAGGGCCACCGGGAGGAGATACAGCACCGGAATAGCTACGCCCAAGGGGGTGATAGTTTCGATCATGAGGATCGTGAAGCAGAGGCCGCCGATAGTCCACGAGAGCCATTGAGGAGCAGCCGCGCGGGGTTTCAGCAACGTTTGGTACAGATACCGTTCCAGTAGTTTCACGGCCTGCCCCTCAGATCGGTCAGTGCCTGTCCTTGTTCGTCGGTGAATTGCCGTGGGCTGCAGTCAATGACGCTGAATGTCCTCAGGGCATGCTTTTCGGGGGTGTTCGGCAGAGTTCCAGCGTACAAGCGGATGAAGGGATTCTCGGTGACCAATGGGTTGATAGCCATGCGAGAGTCTGCCAGCGTATTAGGTAGGTCAAGGATCGTGCGCGGGAGCATGGCATGGGCGCAACAGGTGAGCCCGCGTGAGGCCTCGTACATTGTCGCTTCGACCTTCGCCTTGAACCATTGCCGAGTGAGGTCGATGAGACGCACTGATGCGATGGATATGCCACAGATTTGCGAGGTAAGACGGATCAGCTCTTCGAGGGCTTCTTCGGGAACCGTGTCGAGGATCTTATCAGTATGCAGCGCCTTGAGGCGGGCCGATTCGTTTTGCGGGAGGGGAGCAACTTCCATGAGGGACCTCACCATACTTCTTTTGTGCGGTCACCGTTAGCCCAGCACGGTATCCTCTATTTGCCGGTCTCAATGGGGCAGAATGCTAGGGGTAGTTTCTAGCGCCTTGAGGGGGGGAGGGATGCCAGATGATAGTACCCCTTACATCCTTCTTTCGGTTGAGAGCCTGGTTTACTTGAGTACCCACTGGAGGAAGACGGCCGTGTGAGCGGTGAGCGAGGCAGGATGTCCAGCAATCCACGCTGCGGAGAGCCAAAACTGGGGTATTCTATGTTGTTGCACCTCTGTTCCACCGGGCGGGAACCGATGGATCCCAGCGAGTCTTTCCAGTAGACTTGCCCCGGAGCGGATCGCCTTACAATAATGGGTTCTCATCTCAGTCACGAGCTTCATGTTTGACGTCATTCTCTACCAACCGGAAATTCCTCCAAACACCGGCAACATCATTCGGCTCTGTGCCAATACTGGCGCAAGATTGCATTTGGTAAAACCTCTTGGGTTTACGCTGGAGGATAAGCAATTACTGCGAGCGGGACTGGACTATCACGAATTTGCCACGCTCACGGTTCATGAGAGTTGGGAAGACTGTGCCGCATGCTTCAAGGATGGTCGTCTCTTTGCGGTTTCGACCAAGGGGACGCAGCAGTATGACTTGGTTGCCTTTCGCGCCGGCGATGCCTTTGTGTTCGGTCCGGAAAGCCGCGGGCTACCGGCCGAGATTCTAGGTTCGGTTCCCGTGCAACAATGTATTCGCGTGCCGATGGTGCCGGGTAACCGGAGCCTCAATCTCTCCAACGCTGTGGCGGTCGTGGTCTACGAAGCCTGGCGGCAGCTGGGATTTGGAAAGGGGTGAGGAGCTGATCGCCGATAGTCGCTGCAGGAGAATCTGGACTCTCGTTGTTCCGGCTATTCGCTATGAGCCATTGGTTCCTCTAGGTCCCCCTCTTTGAGACAGTGCCCGAAGCCCTGTTGCTCGGCAATGTAGTAGGCATAGTGCAGGGCTGCGAGGTTGGCAATCCGTTCTTCTGCCTCGTCGCGCGTATCAGCATAGATGATCTGGATGTCATATCGCGCGGTGAGGGCATCAAGGAAATCGATCAATTCAAATCTTATGATATTGATTGAGGCGACCTCCGGCTTTCTGATGGATCGCAGGTGCAGGGGGGAATCTATCGAGGCATGCAGATGCTGCTGTTCATGTCAGGCTCTCTTGATTTCCGCGTCGATGGCGATAGGCACTCGTTCCTTCCACATTTGTGGTATTGCTGGTCGTCATCACAATCAGTGAAAATGTACTAGAGGTAGCCTGATTCGATAGTCAGGATGGGTAGTTTGTTTGTAGAGTGCGCGACGCCATTATCATTCATGAGAGATGACATTTTCCCTGCAGCAACCAAGGTGGATGTATGACTCGATTCTATGTGTCGATTGTCGTGTGGTGTCTTGTTGCGGTGATCGGATGTGGCGCGAGCAACGAGGCGCCCTCCACCAGTTCGCCATCAGTGCAGGCGGCCGTAGCCGAGGCGCTGCCCATGTTGAGCATCTCAACCAACAGAGGGGTTGAGATAACAAGCAGAGAGGTCTACGAAGCCGGGCGCTACACCCTCACCAGCGAGAATGGGCAGCTCCTCATGGACAGCACACTGGAAATTCGTGGGCGTGGGCATTCCACCTGGGATTTGATGCCGAAAAAGCCGTATCGCCTCAAACTGACAAGCAGCACATCGTTATTGAGTATGCCGGCGAACAGACATTGGGTATTGCTCGCGAATTACTCGGACAAGACCTTGATGCGCAACGACATTGCCTTCGAGCTTAGTCGTCGGATGGGGATGGAGTACACGCCTAGGAGCACGTATGTCGAATTGCAGTTGAACGGGGCCTACCGTGGTATCTATCAATTAGTTGAGCATGTGCGGGTTGGGCCGAATAGGGTCAACATCCCAGAACTTAACGTTGGAGATACGGGGCCAGATGTGATTTCTGGTGGGTACCTGATAGAGATTGACTCTCGCCGAGGCGAGGACTTTTGTATCGAGTCGGCGAGTTCGGCAATGACGTTTTGCCTGAGCAATCCAGACAAATTACTGGAGCCTGGATGGGGAGCGCAGCGTGCCTATATCGAGGGGTACATTGCTCAAACCGAGCAGGCGATTTTCTCCGGTCAATTCGCCGATCCGGGTGCAGGCTATGCAGCCTATCTCGATGTGGACTCAGCCATTACGTACTATCTCATCAATGAGGTTTTTAAGAACGTCGACGGCAATCTTCGACTGAGTACGTTCCTGTATAAGAAGCGCGACGGGAAGTTGACCTTTGGCCCTGTGTGGGATTTCGATCTCGCCATCGGCAATGTGAACTATGGTCACGCCGATTTGACAGATGGCTGGCATATCCGCTCTGCGCCCTGGTTCAGGAGGATGTTTGAGGATCCTGTGTTCGAAGGGAAGGTCAAAGTCCGTTGGGCTCAGTTGAAGGCAAACGGCGATCTCGACAGTCTGTTCACCTTTGCCGACCGTAGGGCTCAATGGCTGAGCAAGGTCCAAGTGAGAAACTTCCAAACGTGGGATATATTGGGCATCTATGTCTGGCCGAATCGCGTGGTGACGGGTGCCTATGACCGCGAGGTGGTTGCGATGAAGGACTGGCTGCGTGAGAGGATCGCCTGGATGGATGCGCAGCTAAGCCTTTAGCGGTCAGAGTTATTCGCAGGTGAGTGTTTCGTCTATTCGTCTTGAGGTTTGGGTCCCTCATACCCGAGTGCCCGCTATTCTTGCGGTCATTCTCCACCAGACCCCTCTAAACACCGGCAACATCATATGGCTGTGCGCGAATACGGGCACAAGATTACATCTCGTGAAGCCTCTGGGCGTTACGCTGGTTGACTATGCCGCCGGCGATGCCTTTGTGTTCGGTCTGGAAAGCCGTGGGTTACCGGGTGAGATTTGGGGGGTGGCGAGCAACAGCGTACCCGCATCCCCATGGTCCCAGGGAACCGGAGCCGCAATCTTTCTGCCGCTGTGGCGGTGGTGGTCTACGAAGCCTGCGGCAGGCTGGTTTCGGAACGCATGCCTGACGCCGCCGGCCGTTATCCCTTTTCGTCACCCTTTGTGGCGATGACCGGACTCGCCATCATCGGCTGGTTCGCACGGCTTTCACGATTTTCGCCCGCCTGACCTGTTCCAGGAAGCGGTCCGGCGGTAGGGACGGTGGGACGATTTCGACCGCTTGCCAGCCTCCGGTCAACGCGCCTTTGTGTCCCTGCATCTCGTTGACCCATTGATCGATGCTTTCCTGACTGGTCCCCTCGCTGAACGTCACCCAAAACAAGAAGGGTTGTGGCTGGCCATTCGGGCGGACCTCGGCAACCTGCGGCGCTTGGGTTGCGTCGCCCTGGCGGGCGACGACTGGGTTGTCGCGGTCCGACACAGTGTTTTTCGATACCTCAATTCCGGCTGACTTCAGTCGTTTCTTCAGGTCCAGATTGTGTTGCTCCAGGTCGACCATTCCTTTGGAGAGCGTGTCGTTTGCCGTCATGAGGCTATGGATTTCAGCCTCGAGCTGTTGTTGCTCGGTCTGGGACTTGCTCATGAGCAGGTGCGCCATGCGCTGCACCTCACGGTCTGATCCGCTATGTCGTTTTTCTATCTCCTGCTTGACGGTGAGTACACTGGATGCCACCGTTTCCTGCGTCGAGGATAGCTTGGCCATGGATCGCTGCAGCTGTGTCATGCCCTGTTGTTGCGTCTGAATCGTGTCCACGGCTTTCGCCTGCAGCTGTGCGAGATCGGCCAATTGCTGTTTGAGCGTCGTGAGTTCAGCCAGCGGGGCCGCCAAGGGAGCGTCCGTCTGTGTCACGAGTGCCGGCGCCGTCCTGGAGACGAAACGTTCCGCCGCCAAGCCCACCACCATGATAGCCAACAGCGCATGAGTGAAGGCGAAGGCTCTCATGCCGGGAACGGCCGCAGTAGAGGGACCCGTGGTGGGGTTGGCGGTGAGGCCGGCCCACGTCTGCTGGACTCGATGCCAGAAGCTCAGCGTCGGGATGACTACGGCGCTGACCGATCCGCCCTGCTCGTTGTTATGGACTCGAAGCTCAATCGAATCGCCGGCGAGCGGAATGCGGCTGGTTCTGAAGCCGTCTTCGGGAGCGCAGAGACCGCCGAGTAGTATGCCGTCTTCCGTCCGGAGTTGGACGGTGTTGATACGGGTATGGTTCTGCATGTGCAAGGTGGCGTCGGCTCCGGTGAGAAATCCGACGCGCCGCTGATTGACAAACACCTGGACCGTATCCGATGAGTCGCAGGCAGATCGGCGCCGACCCTGCTTCAACGCCAGGAGGAGTTGTGTTCGATAATTGGTGAGCTCCCGATCTTGTTCCATACTCTCTCCTTGTGCCGTTCGGTCCCTCGTGGATGTCGCCTCAGGGCCGGACGCGCAGTTCCACTCGCGGCTTTTCTACGGTCGTTGTTGCGTTGCAACCGAGATCCCAGGCCGTTTGAATACAGTCCAGACACAGTGCAAGATGCCAGATCCGGTACTCACACCCGTAGCCCTGGACGAACATGTCCTCCCATTGGCTGCGGGAGAGGCAGGGATAATGGTTCGGTTCGCTTTTCCGGTAGTGCGCCTGCGCGAACCGGACCATCCGATCAGCCTCGCTGTTGAATCGGTGAGGATGATGTTGCTGTTGGCTGATGAGTTCGTGTAATTCCTCGCTGCTGATCCCCATCTCATCGACTGTCCGCTGCCAGCCGGATTCCCGCCACCGATGAAAGTTCTTATAGATCCGCTGGCTCTCCGATCCATTCAGGCCCATCATCGCGATGACCTCTCGAGGCCCTAATCCGTAGCAGTGATAGTAGAGGGCAATCAACGCATCACGGCTGATGGAGGCCCGTGCCACAAGCCCGTCGAGAAACCGGCCGAGGGGTGTAAGCAGGTCCGGATGGTAGCAAAACGGCTCGGGTCGGCTGTGTTGCTTGGCGACCAGCGAGTCCAAAAGGAACAGCGGCCGGCAGGGGAGTTCGCTCCGTCCGCAGACGAGAAACTGCTCGAGATATTCAGCCCCCCAGCGGAGGACGAATTTTTCATGCGCGACGTCGTCGTTCCACTGGCCGGTTTCGCGCAGGAATCTTTTCGTATAGGTAGACGCCCGATCCAATAGGATCGGCAATGCCTGAGATACGACCCGGTCGAAGTCCTCCGGCGTGGTCACGACCTCGTCGAGCCTTCCTGTTACCGATGGACGGTCTGGCATTGCCTGCTCTCTCGTGAGGATATGCCCTATAGCAGCCATGTGTATTGTCCCTCTGAATTGGTTACCCGCGCATTGGATAAATCCTGTCCATGGTCAGCCGATTTGTCCGTTGTGCCGGTCGTGTCATGCTTGGTAGATGTAAAAGTAAGCCTTGCATAGGGCAGGGTCGACTCGTGTTTTTCTTATCATCATACTTATATTTGGAGGTTCTTATGAAAAAGGCAAGCGGGTTTCTGGCGTTGATGGCATTCCTCAGCTTCGGCACGATGTCCACCGTGGCGTTTGCTGATGGGGATAAGAAGGAAGAGCAGAAGGATAAAGGCGGCCACGTGGTGATGTTGAGCGACGATAAGAAGGAAGAGAAGAAGGACAAGGATGGCCACGTGGTGTTCAGCGACGACAAGAAGGATGAGAAGAAGGATTCGGCCGGCAAGTAAGCCGGTGCATAGGGGCGCGGCTGATCGCCGCGCCCCACTCTCTCGCTGTGACCGTGCTTCGTCATGGTGGCAATCAACTCATCTGCCGGGAGAAATTGGTTTCCTGAATACCGTAATCTTACCCAACCATGATGGTTCATGGCTAGTACCAGCCGTCCTTCCTGCCCGTCCAGCTCCGCAGTCATGACCGTCTTCCCTGAGTGACGGTGGCTTGCTGGTCCAGCATCTTCGACCTGAGCGGAATAGCTATGGAACCTGTCAGGCAACAGTCCCGGTATACCTAGTTCGCAACCCGCTGCATCAGCGAAGTAACGGACAGAGGCACTTACAAGTCATCCTCTTTCAGGCACCGTCCGAATCCCTGTTGTTCGGCAAAATAATAGGCATAGTGCGTGGCGGCGAGATTAGCGATGCGTTCTTCCGCCTCGTCACGGGTGTCCGTGTAGATCACCTGGATGCCATATCGGGCGGTGAGGGCGTCCAGAAAATCCATCAACCCGATCTTGTGATATTGGTTAAGCCGTCCTCCGGCTTTCCGGTGCTGGAGCATGCCTTCGATGACGAGGAAGCGGGCAGGAAAGGCGAGGACCTGTTCGAGCTCACGGAGAAACGGTGTGCGGTTGTGCGAAGGGTTGGAGAAGACCGTATAGAGTTCTTCGACGCCGATGCGTTTGATGCAGAGTAATTCGGGGACTTCAGCAATGGCGTAGCCGCTGACGGGTAAGGTCTCTCGCATGGTTCCGGCGATACGCACGAAGCCATGAAAGTCGTAGGGCTGGAACTCGCGAGGGTCGACGTAGAGATGAATGGCCGGCACCATGACTTTCGGTTGGCCCTGCTGAGACAATAGCATGATCAGTGATTGAGGTCCGCGTGGACCTTGGTCGAATCGTGAGGGCTGTTGCGCACGTGGCGGGGTAGAGGCGTACGATCCGGAAGTGGGGCTTGCCGTTGGGGCTGGGCTGGTTGCCGGCTTCTGGGAGGCCGAGCCTTGCGTCTTGGCATCGTAGCTGGCGCGTGCGGCCTGATCGCTGAGCGTTTGATAGGCCTGGTTAATCAGTTGGGTCCTGGCTTCCGCTTTCCGATGTAAGGCCGGCGCATGGCCAAATCGATCCGGATGCCAGACCTGGATCTGTTCAAGCCATGCCTTCTTGATCTCCGCATCCGTTGCGGTGGAGAGCAGCTCCAGCAAGGTGTAGTAGTTGACGATTCGCTCTACCGGCATGATCGCTCCTGTTCAAGGTCACGGAGTGTAACGGAGTCATAGTCTGAGATCTAGCAGGATGCTGAAAAAGTCCACCAGCGGCGTTCTCGCTTCACGAAGAGGCTCAACGTACCAACCCGTACGCCTCGCCTCTTCGCTCGCTGCGGCCTTGCTGGGCGGCCTTTTTGAGCATCCTGTGGTTGTTCCAACCACGGTGCCACTCGGAGCAAGTTGGCTATGTTCTCTCTCATACACCGAGTTTTCCGCAGCCTGCTAGCCTGAACCATTCATGCCTCATCGAAGTGAGCCGGCGGCGAAATCGCTTGGACGAATGTCGGGATGCTGGCAGGATAGCCTACAGGTATGTGGCGAAGAGGCTTTTCCCTGTGACATTGTCCAACTATACGCAAGGCCGTGACAATAATTTCAACTTGATTCGCATCATGGCGGCGCTTGCCGTACTGGTCACGCATAGCTTTGCCCTGGCGACCGGGACGGGGGCTGCTGAGCCGTTTCGAGACAGTCTTGGCATGACCATGGGCACGATTGCTGTCGATTTCTTCTTTGTGACGAGCGGCTTTCTTGTCACGGGCAGCCTCGTGATGCGGCAGAATGCCTGTGAATTTCTCTGGGCCAGATTCTTGAGAATTTTCCCCGCTCTGCTGGTCATGTTGCTCCTGACCGTGTTCGGACTTGGCCCGTTCCTGACCTCGCGGCCCCTCTCGTCCTATTTCACGGATGTTCTGACGTATGGGTATTTGGTGAAATGCGCAACCCTCATCAGCGGGGTTTGGTATAACCTGCCCGGGGTGTTTGATGACAACCCGTACAGGCACGCCGTGAACGGGTCTCTATGGTCTTTGCCCTATGAGATTCGGATGTATGTCATCGTCGTGATGGTCTGGCTGGTATTTCGGCGAATCCAGCGCATCGGCGGCAGAGCCTTTTCAATAGCGATTGTGTCAGCGACCCTTGTGACCGGTCTGATTGTCATCACGCGCCACATCGAAGGTCTCCCCGCCGATCAATTCAGTACATTGTTCTTTATGTTTTTTTCTGGTGCCTCCTGTTGTCTTCTCAAAGAACAGATCGCGATGTCTCATGGGCGTTTCTGCTTCTGTGCGGTGGCGCTGCTGTCATCGGCCCTGGTCGGCCCCCGCACATTCTTTATCGCCTATCTGCTGACCATCGCCTATTCGGTGTTGTATCTGGCCTACATTCCTTCCGGACCTGTCAGGATCTACAATCGTGTCGGCGACTATTCCTATGGCGTTTATATCTATGCGTTTCCTGTTCAGCAGTCGGTTGCCGCCTTGCTTCCTGGCGTATCAGTCCTCCTCCTGTTCCTCATGTCTGCCTGTATTACCCTCTCACTCGCGGTCCTGTCCTGGCACCTCATTGAGTGGCGGGCGCTTGCGTTCAAGGGAAGTGTCTCCTGGTGGGCCGGGACGTCTCCGAGCCTTCGTCCAATCTTCCGGGAATGAATAGCGGCTCAACAGCCGTAGGTGTTTCAGCCTGCTGACCGGCCGCGGGTAGTCGTCTGCGGTCGTCTTGCTCTGTGCAAGAGCAGTCTGGTAGGGTCACGTCTGTGATTGGCCACGAGGCTCAACCCCTGTACAGAGGAGAACTACAATGGGAGAAGTCGAGACAGCCCCTGATGTTGCCGCCAAGGTGATTGAGGATCTGACATCGTTAGAAGTGGATCCGACCAAGTGCGAGCGTCTCTATAAGGCCGCGCTGATTCAATCCAGTTCAGGCGTGACCTATCGGATGTTGGCCAAGGTGCTTGAAACCGGCAAGGTAGACCTCGTCCATTACGGGTGTGATTTGGATGCGGACGGTAAACCTGTGACGAAGTGGAAGATCCGGCGCATCCTTGAGCAAGCACCCGAACGGTTCGACAAAGAGCTGGAGGCCATCAAGAAGGGTATCGCAGACGATGGCGAGACCGTGCAAGGCGCATGGCTGCATGATATGACCGGCATGGCAGATGTGGCGGCACAGGGCAAGAGCTTGGAAGAATGGTCGCGGAACACGACCGCAGAGGCCAAGAAGAAGCCGAGCTAGCGATCAATCACCGGTTGCCTCTGTGGGTGGCGGGGCCGTCGCTAAAAACGCATGGATCGTGATTGTGGCGTGAGTGGCGGCGACTCGTTCTGCGCCGACGGTGAGGCCGAGATGACGACCGTCAATCGGCGGTGCGCGTCCCGTAGCGACTGCTCCACCTCCTCCGGTGTCGTTCCCCGTGCCAGGAGGAACCCCAGGTAACGCGTCCCTTCCGGGAGCGGGACGAGTTCATCGCCAGGCTGTGCGGTGATCGTCAGTTCGACAATCCCTGGTACGGCTCTCGCGTCAGCTTGTCCCCGTACGTCACTCAGCCTGCCAGCATATGGGATAGGGAGCATCATCACTCCCGCCGCATGCTCCTGTCTGGTCAGGGTCGGGATCGGCATCCGCAGCGCATGGCGGATGATCAGCTCTTCGAGCGACATGCCGGAGGCGAAATCAAGCATACTGGAACAGCGGCCACCGATCGCCCGCGCTGCCATCTCAATGACCCACAGGCCATCGGTATTCACACGAAACTCTCCATGCACCGGCCCTTCCTGTAGTCCCAGGGCCAGCGCCGTTCGCTCAGCACAGTCGAGAATCTGTTGCTGGACCTCAGCCGGAAGGCGCGAAGGGGTCACATAGATCGTCTCTTCGAAAAAAGGGCCATCCAGTGGATCGGGTTTGTCGAAGAGCGCCAACATCTGCAATGTGCCGTTCGTGAGTAACCCTTCCAGCGCCACTTCGCATCCTGGCACAAAATCCTCCGCGAGGATCCAACGGGCCTGCTCATCGCGCGCAGCCCAACCCAAGTCGGTGAGGAGCGCGCCGACACGGTGGAATGCCGTACAAAACTCTTCCTCATCGTTCGCACGAATGACCCCACAACTGGCGGAGAGGATCAGCGGTTTCAGGACGCAGGGATAGTCCACCTGCTTTGCGAACGTTCGTGGATCGCCGTCGAGGGGGTAGACGCGATGGTGAGGCACGGGAATACCCTGCCTGGATAGGCGCTCCCGCATCTCGCGTTTATTACCGGTGGCTGTGACGGAGGCAACAGAATTGTGGGGGAGCCTCAGAGCTTCTGCGATCACTGCTGCCGCGACGGCGGTTCGGTCGTCGACGCCGATCACCGCATCGATCGGGTGTTGTCTGGCGAATTCGGCGGCGGTGCGTGCGGCCGCCTCTGGATGGTGCAGGTCAAGCAGCAAGACATCGTCCGAGGAGATCGGAACGCCTTCGGCAACCCGCTCCATGCCCACGGTTACTGAGACGGGCACCAGGCGGGCCGCTTCGAGGAATGCCTCTGCTCGGTAGGTCGTGGCCGGCAGAAGCAAGAGCAGTCTCGGCATGATATCTGTTTAGCCGGCGATAGGGGTGGCTGTTCCTGCGCGTCTTCGGTGAAAGGCTTCTAACTGCCGATTCGCCTCGGCGATGATCGACAGTTTATCTACCACGTCGACCAGTTTTGCGCCTGGGATCGTGTAATAGCCTTCGTCATCCCCGAGCCCGGTGTAGACGCGGTTGCCGATGCAGCCAAAACTGCTGGCCGTCTGTTCCGATTGCAGTGTTTCCGGAATGATGGCGCAGGTCGGCCGCCCCATGGTGGCGCTCCCGCCTGCGATGCCGGCGGACTGTGCAGCCTCTGCCAGCAGCATCAGTTGCCTGACGGTTCCCCGGATCAGGACCAGGTCTGGGGTGAAGGTTGCCTGTGTCATCGGCGCATAGAGTGCCACGCGAAAGGGTTCTTGCCGACGCGGGATCGTCGGAATATCGGCCATCGTAAGGTACTCCAGTCCCACCATGGTCTCGACGAGCCCGTTGAGCTCAGTCGCGACCTGTGGTGGTAGATCCACACCATGGGTATGGGCACCGACCGGACAGGTATAGTGGTCCGAGGCTTCGGTATAGAAGGTCTGGCCTTCCGCGGCAAGTTTCCAATAGCCGCATCCTGCCGGTGCCGTGGCGGTGACCCGTGGAATATCCGCCGGGGCTGTGTCTCGAAACGCAATTGCCACTGGAGATCGCTTCAATCCCAATAGTTCCTGGATCTTGGTGCCCTGTGTCATCAGTTCAGCTTGCACGATTCGTCCCCCTCTTGATGTGTTGTCACCAACATTCTAGATCTCTCCATGCCCCTTTGTCAGGAGCGGCTTAAACTGTCGGGTCGTTGGTTCAGCGCAGCAGAACCAGGACTCCGTGAGACGAGGTGGTTTTTGACGATTGAGCCTGGCGGGCGTTGGGCGAGTCGAGGGACTCGTTAGACGTCCGGCCATCTCATGGGCCACAGTACGAATGCGATCAAAGGTCAGCATCGCGTCTGTCTCGTCCTTTGCACTGGCCTCCACGATCCCACTTACTGCCTGATGCAGCCGGTCCATCCGCTCGTCCGGATGTGTCCAGGGATATTGAAATCCGGCCTGATCGAGCGCACCGAGAAACTGTCGAATATCAGATTGGTCGAGCAGCGCCGATCCTGGAGGAACCAGGAGGCGAATGCTCAGTTGGACCGGATCGGTTGCATCGATCAGGTCATGCATGTCCACCATGTCTAACATGTAGAGGTAATCGTCCAGGCTGGTCCAGGGTGTAAACGCGACGAGCGACGGGCGAAGGGCGATACCGGCCTCGCGTAGAATGTTGAGCGCGGAGATGATGTCGGCCCCCGTATGGCCCTTCTGGAGCACCTCCAGAACAGGGTCGCTGAACGACTCTACGGCGGAGATCACGAACAGGCATCCCTGCGCGCGCAAGTCCGGCATCAGGGCACGGCGCTTCAAGAGATGCTCGATTTTTGCGGTGAAATCGAACGTCAGGCGTGGGAACTCTTCATGCATGGCGCGAACGATGTTCAGGGAATGTCCTGGGCCGTTTAAGAAATCAGGATCGCCAAACGTGATATGGGTGGCGCCTGCTTGCACCTGGCGCCTGATGTCTTCCAGGACGACGGACTCAGGCACGAGCACGAAGCGTCCGTCATAGACCGGCACGATCGGGCAATGGAGACAGTGATGGAGACATCCGCGGCTGGCTTCGACGTATCCGACCAGCCGTTCGGCGCCCTGCTCTTCGAGCCGGGCATACCGGTCCAGCATCGGGAGCCCTCTGCGACTTGGGATGGGATGCGGGACCGCTGACGCTGTTGAGGCATACCCACGCTGCAGCGAGGGGCTGACCATTCGGTGTCGTGAGCTGACTCCTTCGAGGAGGTTGATGGCCTGATTCCGATCGAGTGTTTCGAGGAGTGACCGCAGGGGAACCTCATACTCTCCCCCTACGACAGAGTCGGCGAGTGTCTGAAGTAAATAGTCCGTATTGATCGAGGCATACAGCCCGTAGAAGCAGATGTGGCAGGCTGGATTCATCGTCCGGATCAATTCGGCGACTCGCACGCCCAGCCGGAGCGCCGTATGCATGGGCACTGAGATGCCGACAAAATGTGCGAGCCTGAGGGCTGCTTCATCCAGGTCATCAATTGCGATGTCGAGCCCGGTCGGCGCAAATCCTGCCTGTTCGAGAAATCCCATCGGTTGAGCAATGCCGATGGGTTGGTGTCCGAGTTCATAACAGGAGATGAGGAGGATTGCGCCGGGCTGTCGCAGGGCTGATCGTCGGTCTGTAGATTCTGTCAGCTGTTCCATGGCGGGTTCCTGCGTGCAATCCGATAGCCTCTCACAGGTAACATACCGGGAAGAGTTGGCGCAATGCGACAGGATTCCCTCGAAGCGGTGTGATTACGCCATGCGCCATGCGCATGATTCTAGAAGGTTGAGGCGTCACTCGCGCATGGGTTTTACAGTGGCTGTGCCTCCTGCTAGACTGACGCCCGTGCAGGTTTGGTTGTGACTATCGGGTGGTCCGCGGCCATGGTGCCTCTATCATGGTCAGCGTCTCGGTGCCAGGAGCGCACGATCAAGCTCCGCCAATCAAGACCGTCAACGCACACACATGTATAACCAGAGAGCACTGTCTCCGAGTGGCCAACACTTGGCGGGATGGCGCTTTCGGAAAGATCGGTCACAGACCTAGATGGTTTCTCCAACGACTCAGCCAGTTTCAGATGCCGCTCAGCTCAAGATTATCCCGCTCATCGCCAAGGAGCTCGGCGTAGGAGCCCATCAGGTCGCAGCCGCAGTCGCCCTGCTCGACGAGGGTTCGACCGTGCCGTTTATCGCACGGTATCGCAAGGAGGTGACGGGCAACCTGGACGATACCCATTTGCGTACGTTGGAGGAACGGCTCCTGTATCTGCGTGAATTGGAATTGCGCCGCACGGCGATTTTGGCCTCGATCGAGGAGCAAGGCAAACTCACCGATCTGCTGCGCGGCACCATTGAAGCCGCCGCGACCAAACAAACGTTGGAAGACCTCTATTTGCCCTACAAGCCCAAGCGCCGCACGCGCGCGCAGATTGCGCGCGAAGCGGGGTTGGAACCATTGGCCGATGGCCTGTTTGCCGATCCGACGCTCGACCCTGAGCTGGAGGCCGTGAAGTATGTGAATGTGAAGCCTGCGTCTGAGGGCGTCGACGCCATCAACGTGCCGGACGCCAAATCTGCGCTTGAGGGTGCGCGGGATATTCTGGTCGAGCGGTTTGCCGAGACCGCCGAGCTGCTCGCCAAGTTGCGGACCCGCCTCTGGGACCAGGGCGTCGTCACATCGACCGTGATGAAGGGCCAGGAAATGGCCGAGGAAGAAAAGTTCCGTGATTATTACGCCTACTCCGAAACCATCCGCACCATTCCCTCTCATCGCGCCCTCGCACTATTCAGGGGCCGCGCGTTGGGCGTCTTGAAGATCGACTTGGGCCTGGGCGAGGCATTGGAAGCGGTCGTGCCGCATCCCTGCATCGCCACCATTGCGGCGCATGTCGGCATCGAAGACCGGGGCCGTCGCGCGGATAAGTGGCTGATGAGTGTCTGCGATTGGACGTGGCGGGTCAAAGTACTTTTGCATCTCACGGTGGAGTTGCTGGTGCAATTGCGCGAAGCGGCGGAAGCCGAGGCGATCAAGATTTTCGGTCGCAATCTGCATGAGCTGTTGCTGGCGGCGCCGGCCGGTCCGAAGGCCGTGCTCGGCCTCGATCCCGGTATCCGTACCGGTTGCAAGGTGGCGGTGGTGGATGCGACCGGCAAGTTGCTGGAGACCACGACCGTGTATCCGCTCCAGCCGCGCAATGACTGGCAAGGATCGCTGGCGACGCTCGCACGGCTGGTCGTGCAACATGGCGTTGAATTGATCTCGATCGGCAATGGGACGGGAAGCCGGGAGACCGACAAGCTGGCTATCGAGGTCATTAAATTAGTCGTGGGGCATAAGCCGGAACAGAAAGTGGCCAAGATCGTGGTCAGTGAAGCCGGGGCATCGGTCTATTCAGCGTCGGCCTTTGCTGCGGCAGAGTTTCCTGAATTGGATGTGAGTCTGCGCGGGGCCGTTTCCATTGCCCGTCGTTTGCAAGACCCGCTGGCAGAGTTGGTGAAGATCGATCCCAAGGCCATCGGCGTCGGCCAATATCAGCACGATGTGAACCAGAAGGCGTTGGCACGATCGCTGGATGCCACCGTCGAAGATTGCGTGAACGCTGTCGGTGTGGACGTCAATACGGCGTCGGCTCCGTTGCTTGAACGGGTGTCGGGTCTGAATAAGGTGCTGGCGAAGAATATCGTCGAGTACCGCGATGCCAATGGTCCGTTTGCGAACCGGACCACGATCCGAAAGGTGCCGCGCCTTGGCGATAAAACGTTCGAACAGGCCGCTGGATTTCTGCGTATCAATGATGGCGACAATCCGCTGGATCGCTCCTCGGTCCATCCGGAAGCCTATCCGGTGGTCGAGCGCATTCTGGCGCGCATTGGTAAAGGTATGATGGACGTGATGGGTCAGCCTGCAGTCTTGAAGGGATTGTCGCCCGCGGATTTCACCGATGAGAAGTTCGGTGTGCCGACGGTGCGGGACATCCTGACCGAGTTAGAAAAACCTGGCCGCGACCCGCGTCCGGAATTTAAAACAGCCACCTTCCAAGAAGGCATCGAGTCGCTGACCGACCTGCATCCCGGTATGGTCCTCGAAGGCGTGGTGACAAACGTCGCGGCCTTCGGTGCCTTCGTCGACGTCGGCGTACATCAGGACGGGCTCGTGCACGTATCGGCGCTGGCTAATAAGTTCATCAAGGACCCCCATGAGGTCGTCAAGCCTGGTCAGATCGTGAAGGTGAAGGTGCTGGAAGTCGATGTGAAGCGCCAGCGCATCAGTCTGACTATGCGGCTTGACGATGTGCCCGGGAGTGGTTCGGTTTCTAATCGCGCACCAGCTGAGGCCTCTACGGGAGCCGCACGCGATCAACGAGACCGGCGTCCGTCAGCACCTCAGCATGCCCCGGAGCGTCAGGCACAGCCGGCCGGGACGATGGCGATGGCCCTGGCGCTTGCCCGTGCCAAGCAGAAGACTTAGCGCATCGAGAGGCGAGGGCTATTAAATTATTGGAGAAGACGATCGTGAAAATTGAGGAGAACCCAGGGATTGGGTCCGTACGTGAACTATGGCGGTACCCCGTGAAGTCGATGCTGGGGGAGCAGTTGGCCATGGTAGCTGTGACTGAGCGAGGACTCCAGGGTGATCGCCGGTTTGCATTGCTCGACCGTGAGACCGGACATGTGGTGAGTGCAAAGAATCCCAAGCGTTGGCCTAGTCTGTTTACGTTTCAGGCGCGCCTCCTTCCAGGAGCTTCGATGGGCGTGGAGATTACGCTTCCGGATGGACGGATTGTCACGGAGTCTTTGCGAGAGGTGGATGCTGTCCTGTCTCAGCAACTTGGCCGAACGGTCACGCTTACGACCGTGCCTCCGGCTCAGCCTCTGTTGGAACAATATGTTCCCAATCTGGATGGCCTGGTTGAGCGGGACAGCGAGACCACGGTGAAGATGCCTCCCACTACCTTCTTCGATGAAGCGCCCGTCCATCTATTGACGACTGCGACGCTTGAAGCCTTGCAATCGCGCTATCCGGACGGGCTCTTTGATGCGCGGCGGTTCCGGCCCAATGTAGTCATCGATCCTGGAACTTCGGACCCCGTTTTTTTGGAGAACGACTGGAAGGGGCATGTTCTTGCAATAGGTTCCCATGTTCGGTTGTCAGTCACGAGTCTCTGCGCGCGCTGTGTGATGACGACGTTACCGCAACATGACCTACCTCAAGACCGAGGGATACTTCGTGCGGTAGTCCAGCATAATCAGGGTATGGTAGGGGTGTTGGCCACAGTCGTCACGCCGGGCTCTGTGCATGCCGGGGATATGGTTCGCCTTGAGGGCTAAGGTTTCCTCGGTCGGGTCGGGTTAGACCAGTCCTCGCAATGGGCGAGACCAACCAACATCGCAGCACTACGTGGCCGGTCTCGCACTTCAGGCATGAGGAGCCATGGCCCCTGGCGGATTGGATACAGCGTCTGCTAGCGGTGCGATGGCGCAGGCCGATGATGCAAGAGCGCCGGCCCCAGCGGGAGCAGTGGGTGGCCGGTGAAGGCGGTCGTGAGGCTGGAGACCGCGTGATAAAACGCCATGAGTCCTACGAGGATGTGGAAGATGCCCGGGAGCATTTCAGATAGTAGATCCACGTGTGCGAGGAAGGTGGTGAAGAAGGTAATTGTAATGACGGCATGCAGGGCGCAGAGCGTCGTATTCCGATAGGCGGTGAGGTACACCATGATGGCAGAGAAAAAGAAATAGACCAGGGTGATCGGTGCATACAGCACCATGCTGAGATGAAAGGTGGTGCTCGCACTGACGAGTTTCGCCATGCAGACGGTGGTCCAGAAGAATCCGTACATGGTCAGGGCAGTGCCGCCGAGTTGCTCGTGATAACGGATGTCGGTCATGCCAGCCAGGATTTGCACGATGCCGCCGAAGATTAAGGCAATAACCAGCGTGCCAACTCGATCTTGGTCAGGAATTCCACCCAACTGCGCGACTCCCAGGGTGAGAGCACCGACCGCCAGCCCGAACAGGCCAATGGCTAAGACATCGATTCGTCGCGGGTGTAATTCGTCGGGCATGAGGACTCCTTGTTCATGTTCTTGTAGTGCTGTGACTGTCAAGACGTGGGAGCATGCAAGAGCAGGGGCAAAAAAACAAGGCCCATACAGGAGGGATGTGCGCTGGCGTTATAGCCGGGGAGCCGGTTTCGTTTTGAAGAAATCTCCGCCTTTCACGGATTCGTCGTCCGTGCCCCAGGCGATCTGTTTATCCTGTCGTTTCATGAGTGGCACATGTTTGGAACAGTGGATATAGGCTTCTTCGACGTCGATGATGATCCAGGCTTCAGGGCGGCGTCCTCCCTTCATTCGAGAGGCTTCGACCATGCCGGCTGGAAGATGGGGGAAGGTGGTGAGGTCATCGGGGCTGAAGACCCGAGCAGCTCCATTCACATGTAATCCCACCGTGCTCTGATAATAGTCGAGAAAGATCATCCCGATCTGCGGGTTTTCTAGAATATTACCCACGCTCGCCAGGACGCCGTTTCCCCGATATTCCGGATAGGCGACGGTCTTTTCATCGAGCACCTGGACGAATCCCGGTGTGCCGGCGCGGAAGGAGCAATCGCAATGGCCCGCCGCATCGGCAGTGGCGATGAAGACCATTTCCTGCCGGGCGATGAACTGCTGCATCAGGGGATTCAGATAGTCCAGCATCTGATTGGCATAAAACGATGCGGCGCGGGCATTGCTACCGAATCGTTGTTGCGCCTGCTGTTCTGCTGGCGAGGCTGGGCGTTTCATGGGCACACTCCTGGTCACAGATTGCCGATTGCCATGGCGTCTGGACCCATTGTCCATCACGAAAGACCCGTTTGTCGAATGCGTTACAGAGGATGCCGAACTGCGAAGGGGCTCAGGATGCCTTGTCGGTGTGCCAATCTCAGCTTGCACGAACGGCTACCAGTAACTTTCATAGCTGTCTCCTGAAGAACTCCGGTGTGACCTAAGAGTTATGAAGCATTTTTGTGACGGGAGCGGAAATCACCTAAAATTGTACAGGGCTCTCTGCCTCGCCAAGGCTACCAACGTAAGGCCAGAGGCCTCTGCCATTGCATCGCATGGGGCCAATCAGGTCACAGTGTCACCGGTCGCGACATCATTTCCTCCGCCAGATAATCAGCGGATTCACAATCAAACCCTGTGAGTTTGGCTGGCTCGGGGGTGGCATCTTGTTTGCTTACGTGAAATTGCGTCGGCCGCTAGGCCTAGCATCTCATATTGACGCGGAGCTCCAGCTCTTGGATACTATCGGCTCTTCTTGCCTCTAGCGTAGCGTGCCTCGAACCTGGGTTACAGGAAAGGAGCAACGTTATGACGCGAACCCCTCTTCGCTGCAATCCCGGCCCCTTCTTGGTTATCTTCATGCTGTTCGTCGCGTCAGCGCTTACTCACGCGGCTCAACCTAACTATGATCCGCCGCAACCCTCGGCAGAGTTCGGGACGCCGGAGGCCACGGCGAAGATCGCGGCGAAGGCCGAGTTTTTGGACGTCGTCGGCGTCAAGGTCGGCATGCCGCTCAAAGATGCGGTGGAGGCGGTGAAGGCGCACAACGCGAAACTCAAACTGGAACCCCAGTTCAAGTTTGAGTTTGAAGCGCTGCCCGGAGTCGTCATGACGCCGGTGATGGCCTCTACAAAAAATGTGAGCACGGCCTCCGATCCAGGGATTGAGTATTTCGGCCTCCACCTCACCTATGCGCCAAATGAGGTGTTTGTCTATGGCGTATGGCGCGATTTCTGGTTCGATAAGCCGGGGAGTCAGCCGCCGGTCGACACCATTTTGGCCGGCATGAGAAAGAAGTACGGTCCGGAGAGCGTGAGGGACGAGAGCACGCTTCTGCTCTGGGTCTTCGATGCCCAAAAGCAGCAAGTGATGGGAGCGAAGGCTAAGGAAATCTGGCAGAAATGCGGGAACCAGTGGATGGCGGGAGCGGACTACCCCCGAGGCAATATCTCGCAGCAGGTGACGAAAGGGTATTACAGCGTCAGCGACGGGAGGGACGAGCACGGCGGGATCTGCCATTCGCACTCGCTCGTACAGGCAAGATATGCGGCCGACACCCCGCGAGGAGCGTCGCAGCCGCTCATCATGAACGTGAAGGTCAGCGCCTATAATCGTCAATTGGAGGCGAGCGGCGTCACGGCCACGAATGTCCTCTTGACGCGCGAGGCCAACAAGTTAGCGGAGAAGCGGAAAGAGGAGGCCGGAAAGCGTGCCGGTCCGAAGTTCTGACGCATGGGCAAGGAGTAAGAGCTCGAACCAAGGAGAGTGATCAAGTAGACGGAGATTTCTACGACTCTTCATCGGACAGCACATTCACCGTTCACAAGGAGACTTGCTATGCGACCTCGTTGGCTCACGGCATGTATCGGTGTGGCGTCCATTTTCCTTGCCGAGTTCGGGACTCCCGTTACAGCCCCCGTCATCGCGGCGGACAATGCCGGTGGCGATATCATGCCCATCTGTACGATGCCCAAGTGTCTCAATCCTCGCGTCACCACCAAATCCGGTATCGGTACCGCCAATGCCACTGCAGAAGCCAAGGTCTCCCCCGAAGACGCCGCCAAATGGTGCGCCACGTACAAACCGATGGACAAACTGTGCGTGAAAGAACAAGTCCGATCCGGCTGGGTCGGCTTTAGGGGGCTCTATCGTGCCAGCGCGGACTGTGTGGCTGGACGCATGACTCCGATCGATGGCAACACCTACATCTATATAGGTGTGTGGGAAGACGGGCCAGGAAAGGGACGACCGAAATTTACCACGACGAATCGCCAATTCCCCCACACGAAATGGGATGAGACGGGGGTGGCGATCCATCCGTCAGGAGAAATTACAGGATGGGGTGGCGGGAGCCCCAATCTTGCGGCGCAGTGGGAAGTGCTGTGCGCCGGCGCTCCCGCGCCTGCGACGGCCGCTGCGAGCACGCCTCAGCCGGCGGCTCAGGCGCAGCCGGGCGTACAGATGCGGCCTAACGAACTCCAGCAATTTCCTACCGAAACGCAGCTCCAGACGGCCGACTTCGGGACGCCGGAAGCGACGGCGAAGATCGCGGCGAAGGCCGGATTCGTGGATGTCGTCGGGGTCAAGCTCGGCATGCCGCTCAAAGCCGCGCTAGATGCGCTAAGAGCTCATAACTCAAACTTTGTCATGGAACCCGTGACCATACCACCGTACGAGGCGCTACCCGGCGTGGCCATGAATCCGTTACTCACCTCCAAGAAAAACACGAACACGCCTTCGAGTCAGGAGAAGGAGTATGTCGGCTTACTCGTTACGATGGCGCCGAGCGAGCCCTTCGTCTGGGGCATGTGGCGTGAAGTATCGTACGAGAAGGAAGAGAGCCGGCCGACCATCGAAACCGTTCAGGCTGGACTCAGAAAGAAGTATGGTCAGGAGAGCGTGAAGGATGTCAGCAACAGACTCATTTGGATGTACGATGCCCAGGGGCAGCAAGTGATGAAAGCCAAGGCCGACGAGATCCTCACGAAATGCGTGTCTGTCTGGATGGTGGGCCTGGGCCAACAGGCGCAACTGCATGCGGGCTATTTCAATCGGCAGATCGTGGGAGGGTACTTCAATTCGAGTTACGGGAAAGACTCTTTCAACGGACTCTGCCAGTCATACTCGCTTGTGCAGGCTGAGTATACGGGCCGATCCGTGATGGTCAGTGCCTCCAATCGTCAGTTAGAGGTGAGCGGTGTGACAGCCTCGCATACGCTGTTGATGCGTGAGGCGACCAAGCTCGCGGACAAGCGGAAGGGAGACGCCGAGAAACGCGAGGTGCCAAAGTTCTGATGCACGCACATGAAGCCGGACTTTCAACGAAGGAGACCCATCATGAAGAAGAGGACCGTCCTGAAGGCCGCAGCATGGGCACTGATCATGCTGGTGTCTACCTGGGGAGCTCCAAGCGTCTCGACAGGAGAAGACTTTCTCGAGAAGCTGAAGAAGGCCGCTGAGCAGGCGGCACAACAACGGCAACGCCAGCAACAGCAGCAACAAACTGGTCAACCGCGCCAATCGCAAGCCCCACAACAGCAGCCTCAGGCTCAACAGTCCTCACAGAATAAGCAGCAACCGCGGGAGCAACCAGGAAGAAGTGTCAGCTCGTATCCCAACGAAAAACCACTACCTTCTCCGGACTTCGGCACTCCGGAAGGCACGGCGAAAATTGCCGCTAAAGCCGGGTTCCTGGATGTCGTGGGCATCAAGCTCGGCATACCGGTTAAGGAAGCTGTGGAAGCGTTGAAGGCGCACGACGCGAATTTCAAGGTGCAGCCTATTACTTTGCGTGAGTATGAGGCGCTGCCCGGCCTGGTCATGACCCCGATTCTCCTCGCACCGAACCCTGGTGGTCCTAGCGCCGTGAGCGGAGATGATTTCACCCTCTTCATCACCTATGCGCCGAACGAAGCGTTTCTTTGGGGCCTCTCACGCAATCTCGGGTTTGGCAGGGAAGACAGCCGGCCGACTGTCGACAATACATTGGCCGGATTGAGAAAAAAGTATGGTCCCGAAAGTGCTAAGCAAGTGGGTGCCAATCGGCTCATTTGGATCTACGATGTCCAAGGGCAACAGGTGATGGGCGCCAAGGCCATGGATATCTACAACCTGTGCTCTCAGACCTGGTCCGTGAAACTCGGAGGAGATGCCGCCGGCGGCAATCGTCCCGACCACAACAGTCAGTTCTCCAACTCGTACTTCGATCAACAATTGAAAGGCACGTACTACTATGGAACGGGTGGCTATGGCTCCCCGGGCGGGGTTTGTCACGCGCATTCGGTGTTGGACGTCTACTATACACATGCCACTCCGGCAGGTTCGACGGCGGATTTGATGAGTAGCATGACCATGGGCGCCTTCAATCGACAATTAGAGGGGAGCGGCATCACGGCAGCGCATACTCACTTGATGGCTGCGGTGGATAAATTGAATGAGAAACGAGGAGAGGAAGAAGGAAAGCGCGGCGGGATGAAGTTCTGAGGCAACGCCACTATCCAGAGGCAAGGCTGTCCGATGATAGGCGGCGAAACCGCGAAGGGAAGTGTGACATGAAGCAAATCTTCAAAGTGACGCTCGTATTTGCGTCGATCTTGACGGCCGCGTTCTCGACGGATGCGATGGCCGCCAGAAAACAGAGCCCCACCGATCAACTCAGCCAGGCACTCAAGCAGGCCGGGCTTAAGGAAGTGGAAAATGAAGTCGTGCGTCAACTCGGTCAGGCCATCGAGGTCGGGGCGCCGTTGCGGCTCGATCACCGCACCGCCTTTCCGCCGACGACCGTCCCCATCGACAACTTCCATCCCAAGAAGCTGGAGTTCACTCCAGAAACCATGAACCAGCCGCTCGAGCCCGGCGACTACACGCTCGATGTAATCGGACATTGTACGAGGTGGTCGTTGCACTACCCTGGCCGTGGTCTGGCATACAAGTTGGCCCGCCTGCAGGGACGGCAGGCCGAGGTGATCAGCGAGCTGTACCATCGCGGAACGCAGCAGGGTATACCGCCTTTTGGGCTCCACGCGATGGCTTGGCGTATCCAAGGCGGCGTGCCGCTCAAACATTGGAGGTCTCGTGAGCAAGAGCTGGTCCATCAGCTTATTCCGGAATACGAGAGTTCATTGCAAGGGGATTATCTGGAGCAAATCCGAGAGATATACAGCAAGGCGGCTACGTTGGGGAAACTGCCCCGCTATGAAACCATGCTGAGCCGGATGGGCCCCGTTGGGGAGACTGTGATCGAGCTGCAACGAGCTCGAAAGATCCTCGCCAATAAGACGCTGGCTGCAGAGCGGATGCCTGAACTCCTCTACGGTCGCCCAAGAGATGGATTGCCGCGAACGCTCACCGGCGGACCGAATGATCCCCCTTCGTCCTGGTCCGAAATCGCGCCCGGTGTATTCGCCCGGCTGACGATCATACGGGGAAACCTCGGTCGAAATGTGCTGGATCTCCGGGTCGCGCCACAGGACCGCATCACCCCGGTGTCCCATCATCCCAGAAACACGTTCGCCATCTTGCCTGTGGCACTGATGGCTCAAATGTCACCGGAGAGATCGTGGACTTTCGAGGATTTGATGAAATATATCAGCGGACTGATCGGGTATCCAGAAGGGCGCCCCGCTCAGGCCTTGATTCTCGCGCCCAAAGTTTTCTGCACGGGGATAAACGATTGTGGCTTCATCGGCATCCGCGGATGACGACGAAATTAAGGCATGCAGTTTTGGGGGAGCCGTAGGTACCACGGTACAGGTGAGTTGAAAGGTAGGACTGGGATCTTAATATGATGGCTTTCCGATCTCTCGCATTGATTGTAGCGATTGGCATGGTGGGTGTCTTCCCGAGTGCTGGGGTTGCGCAGAGTGATGAAGGTACCGCGCGTGCCGAGATCGCCAAGTGGGCCGGGAGTGACGACACCGATGCGTTTCTACGTCAGCCTGCGGTGCGTGCGGAACTGCAGAAGCTCCTTGGTCCGGAGTTGAAACATCTCCTGCACAACCTGAACGTGAGAGGCTCGGTGGAGCTGATCGGCTGGACCCTGACAGTCAGCGGCAACGCGCCGCACCAGGGCACCGAGGAAGAAGCGATCATGTGCGTCGTGCCAGGCACCAGTATGGTGGAGGCTGCCATCTTATCGGCGGGCACCGTCACGGTCTACACGCGCGCGGAACAATACGAGTACACAAACCGATGCATCAAGGATTGGATCACGCTCGCCAATTCCGGCCATGCCGATAGAATGCAACAGCCGGCGAATGTGCGAGTGGTCCCACCCGCACGTTGAAGCTCGCCGTACGAGTAGGGAAGGACAAGTGACTGACATTTCAGCGCGGTTCACCTTTTACCGGGAGACTATTATGCCTCTGAGGATTTCAGTAGTGGGTGCGGCAATTGTCGGTGTTGCGTTGGTTCTTGGATGGATGCAGCCGGCTTCGG
Organism: Nitrospirota bacterium; assembly: GCA_030684575.1. Taxonomy (NCBI): domain Bacteria; kingdom Pseudomonadati; phylum Nitrospirota; species Nitrospirota bacterium. The sequence continues at coordinate 122,322 of JAUXVD010000016.1, forward strand.
CTGCCGATCAATTCCAATCGGGCGCCGATTTGCTGGGCACGCCGCCGCCTCAGCCGTCCGGGCCTCCGCCGAACACCGGCACGCCGGAGGAGACGGCGAAGCTCGCCACCGCAGCCGGTAAGTATGACATCGCCGGAATGAAGCTCGGCATGCCGCTCAAGGAAGCCATGCAGACGCTCAAGGCGCACAATCCCAAGCTGCAGATGAAAAAGGACACGATTAAATATGATGTGCTGGGTGGCGAACTGCTCTACGGCCTCACGTTCACGAGCCCGGAGGAACGGTTTATCTTCCAATTGACCATGCCGCCCAATCCCATTGTCGTCTCCAAACTCGCCCGCACCCTGACCTTCACAAAGGAGACGGCGCCGACCCAGCAGGCGCTCGTCGAAGGTTTGATCAAGAAATACGGCCAGCCCAGTTATGACAATGGTCCCAATCAATTTAACGATACCAATCTCCGTATCATCAACTGGCTGGACGATGCCGATGGCAGCCGGATGAAAGATGAGACCGGTCAGCTATGCACGACAAGTAACTCGTTTACGGGCATACCGTATCGTTCGGCCGACGCTGCGCAAATACAACCGTCTGGAGTGGCGATGCTCCTCGAGTCGCGTTTTTCCATCGGCCAGGGAGATGTCTGTGAGACACGCCGGATGGTCCAGGCCAGGCTCCAGCGATGCTGCCAGCGCCAGAACATCTTGGCGGGGCCGGATCTCGTCGGGGCGCTCGTCGTGCTCATGGGCGATGGCCCGCTGGACGAACAAGCCACCGGGGCGACGCATCAGTTGTTGGTCAATGCCGTCAAGGCGAAGGATGCGAAAGAAAAAGAAGGTGCACAGAAAAATAAGCCCAAACTCTAAGCGAGGCGTCCTCGATCGATTTCATGGACAAGGAGGTGATGGTGAATATTGTGATTCTAGCGCTCGCGTGGTTGCTCTTTCTGGGTGGCGGCGTTGGGAATGCGGCAGAACCGAAACTGCCCGATACCTTGGGCATCGCCCTCGGTATGCCGGTCAAAGATGCGGTGCAACGGATGAAGGAGCTCGGCCTGGCGATCCACGCGGCTGAGACGAACCCTTCGAATATTCTGGAGAAGCCGCTGTTGCATGAACTCGCTGGCAGCAAGGCCATGATGGGAAGCATGTCGGGAGAATCGTTGAGGGTCAGTATCGCGACGCCGCCTCATTCGCAGGTGGTGTGGCAGGTCTTCCGGACCTCGCAATTTCCTGAACAGGCGCGCCCTGCCAGCGCCACCATCCTGACATCGTTACGGGAAAAGTATGGCCCAGAAATCTGGAAGGAACTGGATGGAGCCGGTCACCCACGGGTGGTCCGCTGGCTGTTCGACGAACAGGGCCGCGCGTTGACTGGAGAAGCCAATGCGATGCTCGCCCGGGGCTGTAACTCCTACAGTCCGAACAACGGGACGTTCAATACACCAGCGGGACAGCGTGATCCCTGCTACGGGATCGTGCATCTCGAAGCGAAGATCAACGCGTTGTCCAAGCCTGGAGTCGCGGATACGCTGGAGATCAAGCTGATGCATGGGCCTCTCGCTAGGACGTTCTTCCCCGCGACAGAAGCCTGGATTCAAGAACAGCAAGCCAAGGCGGCTAACCGGGAAGTGGAAAAGGCGAAGCAGCAGGGGGTGAAGCCCGCTTTGTGATAGTGAGACGTGCTGCTGTTCGACCATTGGGGAGGGCCTGTTTATGCGCTGGTGGATCGTGTTCATGTTCCTGCTGATTCCCATGCCTCCGTCTGTTCAGGCGGATCAGCCGCAGGTCGATATTGTGAAGATGCCAGCCCAAGTCGGGACGCGGTACTTTGACCCGAAGCGGCCGCCACGCGAAAGGCCGCCGCTGGAGGGGCCTGAGGAAGCAGTTTGCGCGGGCGATTTTCTCTCTGATGCTTCGGTCGGTGCGCAGGCGATGCAGACGGATGCGACGCATGCGAAGGGGACGGTCAACCGGATCAAAGTGACGCTGCAGCTCAATATGACGATCTGGCTGCCGAACAATCCGCAGAAGTGGACCGTGGAACACGAAGAGGGGCACCGCCAGATTTCGGAATATTACTATCAACACGCCGAACCGATCGCCCGCCGCGTCGCGGAGTCATACCTCGGCAAAACCTTCGATATCAGCGGCAGGGACTTGCGCCGGGCCTTGAGTGCCGCGGTGGGAAAGATCTCAGAGGAAATTACCAACGAATACAACCGTCAAATGCCAATCGAGACGACCCAGGCTCGCTACGACGAGATTACCGAGCACAGTCGTAAGGACATTCCGGTGCCGGATGCCGTCGCGCAGGCTCTGAAGGAAACCTATCCGGGCCAGTCCTGGGCTACCCCAGCTATGGCACCCCCCTCGGTAACCATACCAGAACCACGCGCTGTGCCAAAGTTCTAAGCCGACGATTGGGTTGCTCACCCGTGCTTCCTTATAAAGGAGGCGGTCATGACTGTCACCAGGATATTTGCCGCGATGCTTTGCGTAGCCCTGCTCTGGACATCCGGAGCAGGGGCACAGAAGTGAAACCGCTGTGGTCCGCGCGATTACTTCATTGCTCGCTCAGACTGCCCCAGCGCTGCAGCACATGCCGGCAAACACATGGTGCATGCTTGTAAATTGTGGACCAGCGAGGCCGTGCCGACTCGGTTGGTTCGCAGGCTCGAAGACAAGACCTGCTCGATGAAGGCAGTTGGTCAGCCTCCGCGCTTCATGATCGAGACATATTTTCAATCCTTCGGAGATTCAGGCCGGCATCCGCCGATGCGTCCAAGCCGGATGCATCTTAGGTGCCCATGTCGTACTTTTTTAGCTTGGCGAGGAGGGTCTTGTAATCGATGTGAAGGGTCTTGGCCGCCTGGGTCTTGTTGCCGGCGCTGGCTTCGAGGACGCGTTGGATATGGAGGCGTTCGATCTCGTCCAGGGATAAGTGCAATTGATCTCCCGACTGCAGCCTGTTTCTGGTTTTCGGCAACAGCGCGAGCACGTCTTCTTGACCGATTGGGCCCGTTCCCTGGCTCATCAGCACGATACCCTCAATCACATTGCGGAGCTCACGTATGTTGCCGGGCCAACTGTAGGTAGTCAGCGTCTGTATGGCCTCTGGCGAGAGTGTCCGTGTCGTAGTTCCCGGGATGCGCAGTGTCGAGAGGATGTGCTCGGCAAGTTGTGGTAGATCCTCCTTCCGTTCGCGGAGTGGAGGGACGCGGAGCGTGACGGTGTTGATGCGGTAGAGCAGGTCGTCCCGGAATCGGCCTTGGTGCACGAGTTCCTGGATGTCCTGGTTCGTGGCTCCGACCACACGGACATTGGCCTGGAGCGTACGAGTACTGCCGACGGGGCGGTATTCGCCACGATCTAGGAAGCGTAACAGGCTCACTTGCATCGGGCCGGGCATCTCGCCCAGTTCATCCAAAAAGAGTGTGCCTCCTTCGGCGGCGGCAATGAGCCCTGGCTTTGCCGCGTTCGCGCCGGTAAACGAGCCTTTTTCATGGCCGAAGAGTTCGCTCTCCAACAGGTCACGGCTGACGGCGCCGCAGTTGATGGCGATGAAGGGTCCGCTGGCGCGCCGACTCAAGTCGTGGAGTAGCCGCGCCGCGATTTCTTTGCCCGACCCGGTTTCTCCCTGAATGAGCACGGTTGCGTTGGATGGAGCCACCTGCGCGATCTGGGACTTGAGCTTCTGCCAGGCCTGGCTCGGCCCTTCGATGATGACATCGCGTGTGAAGCCTCCATGGCGGGCAGCCAGGTTCTCTTTGCGTAGAGTGCGTACGGTCTTCAGCCTGGCCAATGCGGCGTTGACTGCTGCGGCGTCGAAGGGCGTGTCCTTGACTAAGAAATCCCAGGCCCCCTGTTTGATCGCCTCAACTGCGTCTTTGACGTCGCCATGGCCGGTCAGCATGAGGACATCCACGTCGGACTGATGCTCGCGGACCCACGTCAAGACCGCTCGACCGTCGAGGCCCGGCATACGGAGGTCGGTGATGACGCAGTCGAAGGTATTGTTCTGGAGCGCCTCGATACCGGCTGTCCCATGGGTGACGGCGGTCACCTCACAGCCTTCCTCTCGGAGTGCCTTCTCCAGTACCAACCGAACGTATTCTTCGTCGTCGATGATGAGTATGTGCATGGGTTTAACTCTCAGCCATCAGCTGTCAGCCGTCAGTGTATGGACTTTTTCCAGTGGCAAAGCCGAGCGCTGAAGGCTGACAGCTTCTTGGCCATTCGGAAATGCGAGAAAAAATGTACTGCCTGTGCCGGGTGATGATTCGGCCCAGGCACGGCCCCCATGTTTCTCCATGACCATTTTCACAATGGCCAGACCGACGCCGGTGCCTTCATACTCCTGGGCATGGTGTGACCGTTCGAAGAGACCGAAGAGTTTCTCTGTCTGGTCGATGTCGAAGCCGATGCCATTGTCCTGTATCCAGAGCCTATGCTCGGTCGTCGTCTGTTCTCCCCCGATGCGGATAGTCGGAGCTGGAGCATGGCGAGAGAACTTGATGGCATTGTCGAGGAGATTGACCAGGGCCTGCCGGATGCTGACCGGCTCGCCATACAAGTCGGTGAAGGAAAGATTGACGGTGATCTGAGGTGATATGCCGGCGAGTTGGTTTTGTCGGTCGATGAGTAGGCTGTTGATCATCTCCCGTACGTTGAAGCGAGTGCGCGGGAGGTCTTGCTGCTCCAAACGTGAATATTTGAGCAGGGCATCGATCATGTGTGTGAGGCGGAGGGCGGATCGACGGATCACGTCGATGTGGTGTTGGACTTGTGGGTCGGGTGTGTCTTGAAAACGCTTCTCCAAGAGCGAGGAGAAACCTTCGATTTCGCGGAGAGGCCCTTTGAGATCGTGGGCAATAGAATAAGTGAAGGCTTCAAGTTCCTTGGTCTTGCGTGTCAGGGCTGTGCCTCGCTCGCGAAGATTCGCCAACATGGCTGTTAGGGAGTTTGCCAGGATGCCGACCTCATCCCGCGTGGGCCAGGACTCGAATTGCGCCGTGAGGTCGTGGTGGGCGACGCGATCTGCCGTGGCGGCTAAGCGTTTGAGAGGGTTGGCCACGAGCTGCTTCATCATGAGGTAGATCGTCAGGACGAGAAGCCCGAGCAGGCCGACGACACTGATGAGAATGAGCCGTGCCTGCTCGACGAGACGATCCCCCTCGACTTTCATCTCCGCATCGATTTTGCGGTGAATTCCAATGAGCGAGGCGATCGCATCTTCGGCCTTAGCCGCGGTCTGCGTATAGAGGGGCTCTGAGACCGACAGGCTCTTTGTGCTCTGGCGGCTGGCGGTCTCGATGTCTTCCCGTTGAGCACGGAGGGCGCTCATACCGTCGGCGATGGCGACGATCGTGCGGCTTTCTTCGTCGGCCAGGTCTCCGCGCCCATGTTGTTGCAACATGCCATATAAGACGGGATGGGTGCGGGCGGCATGGGTGGCTTGGTAGGTATCCAATGCCGTGAGTATTCGGTGTTCGATGGTGGCGATAGCCGCGAGGCTGCCGATTCGGTCCGCAGCCTCTTGATGTTCAAGGAGATGGTGCATGCGGGTCTGCATGTCGAAGAGGTTGCGGCGCATTTCCGATGCCGTGACGACGCCCGGGATCGTGATCCGCTGATGCCGGTCGACGTAACTGTTCACGCGGGAGAGATAGACGAGGGTCGCGGAGAAGCTGCCGATCAATACGATCACGATCAGGCCAAAGGAAAGGGCAAGTTTTTGGCTGATGGACAGGCGACTGAGCCAACTGGCAGGCATGACGCAGCCTAGCACAGCGCGAGTAGCCACTCCAAGTAACGGCCGTTGGTGCCCCCGTTCTTGATCTTATCGCATGACGATTTTTCCGCTCTTATCCCAGAACCAGAAGACGGACAGATTCGGATAGATGGCGTTGATGGCGTTCTGGCCTGCCACCGTAAACTGGCAACCGACGGCAACCAGCCAGTTTTGCGAAAAGTTCCATTGCAGCGCCGGTTCCACGCCGACAATCGTAAAGCCATTTTTCTGCCCTGCGTTGACCGCATGTCCATCTGCGCGCCAGGTAAGTCCGTGTAGGGTGCTGACTTCGATGTTGTAGCCGAATCCGTTCTTGTCATCCAGGATGTGTTCGAAGATCAGTCGTGTATTGACGATGTCGCCCGTATAGGTGTTTCGGCCACCGCTCTCTCCTGGCGCAGCATAGGTGTAGAACAGGGCGGCGCTGATGCGAATCGGTTCGAAGTTTTTTCGCGTCATCAGGCCTTGCGTGAGTCCATATTCCCCGAATCGCGTACTAGGCAGTCGTCCGAGCGGCGAGAACCCCCCTGGTGGCTTCTCTGCATCGGTCCAACGGCTGGTGGGGAGTACGACTTGCGTGTAATGGGTCACGGAAGGGCGCCAGCCTCCAGGATCTTGAATGATGGGTCGGTATTTCACGATGAGAGAGGTGTCCCCGAAGCCAGTTGAATTCGTCTTCTGCCCATTCTGGTTTGCCCAGAATGAATTCATGGAAATGGCGGCGCCTAGTTCGATGTGATTGGTCAGTCCATAGGCCGTATTGATGGAAGGTGATACTTGATAGAGATGCACTGGCCCGTTGTTGCTGTCGGTCGGACCACTCAGGCGATTCCCGAAGCTGCTCTCTCCGATTTGTGAGAATAGGAATTCGCGGATAGAGAGTTGCCCCTTCGGTTGCGTATCGACAGCCTGGAGGAGAACTGGTCCGTGAGAGAGGGGATTCCAGCTCTGGCGGTATTTTTTGATCTCCTCATCTGTCGGGACCCAATCCAGCGCGAACGACTGAAAGGGAGTAGCCGCCGACGTCAGGACGAAGAGCGCGAGGAGGCGCAGGAGAGTTTTCCGGCAATGATGTCGCTGGGTAGATGTGAGCCGCATTTTAATTCCTATTATTCCGGTCGTGATTGAAATGAAATGTATAAACTAAGTGAATCTAAATTGTCAACAATTAAGGTGTTTCATTGCCTCCATTGATGGCATGGTCGTACATGCGGAGGACTGATCAGCGCATATGCATTTGGCAAGGTATTACTATAGATTAAAATGATGTCATGTATACTTGCTATCAGTAAGTATACATGCTATCAGTCGCATACTATGACCCAGGCACATCGCGCGGAATCGATCGAACATTTCCAGAATCATCTGAGAGCTATTCGTGTCTCCAATGGCTTTTCGCAGGGTGAACTTGCCGGAAAATCTGGGATCACCAGGCAGGCTGTGTCCGCAATTGAATCGAATCTCTATCTGCCCACTACGGCGGTTGCGCTTCGACTGGCAGCTGCGTTGGGCTGCCGCGTGGAAGATCTCTTCAGTCTTGCGGAGGCGCAGGAGGTCATTGAAGGGAAACTGATCGGCCATCTTCCCCAGCGTGATGAGAAGACCCCGTCGACTCGTGTGAAGGTGGCCAGGGTGGGAACTCGCATCATCGTACGACCGGTCACGGGAGTGGGGGAAGTGCTGTCGTATAGTGTGCCGGCTGACGGGTATGCGGTCGATGTAAAGGGTCAGATGTCGGGCGCCATGGTGCGGGTGAATTTGTCGCGCGATCGTCAGGCAATCGAACAGGAGATTTCTGTCGCCGGGTGCGATCCCGCGATTTCTCTCGCTGGCGCGCATTTGCGGCAGGGGAAGGACCTCACCTCCGTCGTAGGCTGGACCATGGGGAGCATGGCGGCGCTGCGGGCCTTGCAACAGGGCGAGGTGCATGTCGCGGGGCTACACATCTTAGATCCGAAGACCGGCGAATCAAATCTGCCCTACCTCCGGCGTGTGCTGAAAGGCTCGCACTACGATGTCGTTACGTTTGCCACCTGGGAGGAAGGCTTCCTCGTTCGCTCTGGAAATCCCAAGTCCATCCGCGCCGCATCGGACTTGGCGGACGCTCAGATTCTCCTCGTGAATCGCGAAGAGGGGGCCGGGGCCAGGCTCTTGCTCGATCAACGGCTACGTGTAGCGGGGATCGATCCAACTCAAGTACGCGGGTACGACAAGACGGTGTCGTCTCACTTCGAAGTCGCCAGGGCCATCGCCAGTCATCAGGCGGACGTCGGGGTCGGGATCCGGTCCGCGGCGCAACTCTTCGGTCTCGATTTTGTGCCTCTGCAAGCGGCTCGCTACGACCTCGTCGTTCCGAAGGCATACCTCACGTCTCATCCCACGCTGGCCCATCTGTTTGAGACCATCACGAGCCGGCCATTCAGGAACGAAATTGAAGCGCTGGGTGGATACGACACGCGCGAAACCGGGAAACTACGTGCACTTCGATCATGAGTGAGCCTCACTTCACGGAGATGGTGATGCGCCTGTGCCGGCTCTTGTTGTCTTGGATGCTGTTCACCATCGGCTTGCCAACCGCGGCCTGGTCGATGGAATCGCTGGTCATTGCTGCCTCGCCCGGTCTGGCCGCTCCCCTGGAAGCCTTGGGGCGCGCGTTTGAAGCCTCCCACACAAATGTGAAGGTGCGGCTCTATTTCGCATCGGGCCTGGACCTGCGGCGCACGATCGCCGCGATGGAGAATCACCCCACTGGACAATATTTCATCGGCACGGGCCCCATTCATATCGTCGCGCCAGGCGGGGATGAGGTGATCACCCGATTGGCGCAAAAGTATTACGTGCTGCCCGAATCACGCCGTCCCTACGCGACCGTGTCCTTGGTATTGGTGGTGCCGGAATCACTCGTCGACGCGCCTAACTCGTTTGAGGCCCTGGCTCAGGATTCTTTGATTCGAGTGGCCGTCGCAGATCCGAAGCTGACCGTAGTCGGGGAAAAGACGCAGGAACTGTTCAAGGCATTGGGTATGGCAGAGGCCCTCAAGGATCGGTTGGATATCGCCACGGATGCCCGTGCCGTGTTTGATCATGTGTTACAGGGGCAGGCCGACGTGGGGATTATGTTCGGCCCGGATGCTTATGTACAGCGCGAGCGAGTCCGCGTGGTGGCCATCGCGCCTGAGCAGGCCGTCCGTCCGGTTGTCCATTCTCTGGCGATGGAACGGTACTGTCCCAATCGTCCGCTGTGTGAGGAATTTCTTGCATTTTCCCAATCCCAGGAAGCGCAAAATATTCTTATAGGATTGGGGTATGGATTGCCGGGACCGGGACAATAACGGGGCGATATTTGTCTTCAGGAGTCATCGGACAGGCGGGAGGTTGGTGATGTTGGACGTGAAGGTGAGGAGGCTGTCGGCCACAGTGATGTTTGCCGCTCTGCTGCTGGAGCTTGGTCCGGGCTGTGCGCGGATTCCTTACGTCACGACGATGGTCTATGAGGATCAACGGGTATCCGTCGCGCTGCAACGGGAAGTCGAGGGGGCAGGATATACGCATCCAATTCAGCTCATTCCTCAGCAGGTCGAAGCCCTCCTTCGTGGGTTTTCCCTTCGTGAGGAACAGCGACTGCCGCTCCGGTGGTTTGCTGAAGAGGCGCCGCCGAAGAAGCTGTTCAGGGAAGATGAGTTGTCGGTATTGGCGCCGCAGTTGGCCGATGCGTTGCGGAAAGTCGGGCCGGAAGAGCGGGTCTACTTTAAGCTCTTTGCGCCGGGCATGAACCAGCGGTACCAACGTGATGTGACCGGCGGATGGGTTGCCGTTCGAGGGCCACTGCTGCAGTTGACTGTCGATTACTTTCATGTTCAGCAGCCGGTCTCCAAATCGGATCCCTACGATGCCAACTATCCGACGCCCTGGACCCCGGAGAAGCGCTACCTCCTCTACTTTGAGCCGGGACGTTTCTATCGTATGGATCTCCATAGCGACCGGCGCGGAGTGGAGTTTCGAGAATTTCTGAAGACCTCCGCATCGCCGTAATCGCTCAGTTGCACGGTATTCGTTCGCGTCGCGCATTTTGACATCATGATGTATTCGTGGAGAGAGATATGAAGGGTCGTGGTCTGTGGCAGGCGGCTATATGCATGTGGAGATCATCCGTTCAGACAATTCTTGAGTCGGAACGGGAAAGGATGATCGGATTTGCACTGTGCCTGGTCTGCGTCGCCTGGGTTGCTCCACAATCTGTGTCAGCTGCTGATGCGGGAACATTGGTGGAGAAGGACGGGAAATATGTTTTTGTCGAGAGCATGGATCCGGCGACCAAACTGCTGTTAGAGCGTGCTGTGAAACAGGGCACGATTACCAGGGAAGAATACGATGCGGTCGCAAGAGAGTCTCAGGAGCGTGCCTATCTGCTCCAGCCGAGTTTTAGGGCCTGGTACGATCGCGGCTTTAACTTTTCCATGAACGACAATGCGTTTCTCTTGAAAATGCGGTTTCGCACACAGGTTCGTTTTACCCAGCGTGCGCGCAATGAGGCCTATCGGAATCCCGGAGATGCCAAGAATTTTCCTGAATTGCTGGGTGTGTTCGGAGACTACCGGGCGAACCGGTCAGAGGACAGTGCGTCAAGCTTTAATCTGCGGCGCGTCCGGATGTACTTCATGGGGCATCTGTTCAATCCGGACTTCAAATACTTTGTTCAGCTACGCGCGGAGACCGCAGAAAATGCGCAGGCGCCCGGGTCGCTCGCGTTACTGGATATGAACTTTACCTCAACCCATATTCCCTGGCTCAACGCGCAGTTCGGTCAGTACAAGATGTATTTCAACCGCTCTCAGATCAACTCGACCGCCTCGATGCAATTCGCGGAGCGGGCCTTAGTGCAGGATGCCTTTACGGCCAGTGGACTGGATCGCCGCGATATCGGACTGACGATCATGAACGATGAAGAATTGTTTCCCGTGAACTATTATTTCGGTGTCTTCAACGGGGCCGGACCGAGCTTCAACCGGTTGGGATCGTTTCAGAGCGAGCAACCGACGGAGGACTGTCCGGGCGGGGCCACCAGCGGAAATCCGTTTCCTTCGCCGGCCGGATGTCCGGCCAGCCAGCGAAACTTAAACGCCAACGTCCGTTTGAATGTGGATAAATTGATGTATGTCGGTCGTCTCATGTGGAATATCATGGGTCGGCCAGGTTATGGCGAGGGGGATTTGGCCTATTCCGAATCGCCACAGCTCGCCGTCGGCGGAGGGTATGCGTTCAATCCCGCCATCAATACCAGTTCGAATAGCGGATATGTGGGAATCGATCTGGCGAACCTGAATTTTCGTCGACAGTTAGCGGCTTTTGGCAATGCTCGGCAGCTCGGATTAGGCCTCGTGGACTATTCGACCTGGGCGACGGACGCGGTCTTCAAGTACCGGGGCTTCTCGTTGCAGGGGGAGTTTTATTTCAAGAATGTGATCCGCCATGATAAGGGGTTGCCCTGCATGAATGGGACCTGCACGGTCACGGCGCCTGGGCAGTTCGGCAATACCCTCGGCTGGTATGTGCAATCCGGCTATTACCTGATTCCGAGGAAGTTGGAATTGGCCGGGCGGTTTGCCTACTGGGATCCTGACACCCACTCGGCGGACGATCTGGTGAAGCAGGTGGATATCTCGCTCAACTGGTTCTTGAACGGGACCTACGATAATCAGATTGTGGTCACCTACAGCAATATCCAGATGGGGACGGGCGGCTATGCGATCGGCCGGAGTGCGCCGTTGCCGCCGGGGTCCGGGACGGTCCCGCTCGATTTGCGAGGAGGGACTTTGATCGAAAACCTGATCCGGATCCAGTATCAGTTGTATTTCTGAATAAGGCGCAGCCTTGCTGCGGGAGGGATGATGACAGTGAGTCCTAAAAGATCGTTCATCGCGTATAGCCTGATTTCTGGTGTATTACTCGGAGTGCTCGCGTTGTCTCTGGGATTTCCCACTGCGGGCTTCAGTGAAGAGGTGAGAATTGCGGCTGCCTCAGACTTGAATTTTGCCTTCAAAGAAATCGTGGCTGAATTCGAAAAGACGACCGGCAGCCATGTGAAGCTGACGCTCGGATCCTCGGGCAATTTCTACGCGCAGATTCAACACGGCGCGCCGTTCGATCTGTATTTTTCCGCCGACATCGGCTATCCCAAGAAGCTGGAAGAGGCAGGCCTTGTTGTGCCGGGATCGCTCTATCCCTATGCGGTCGGGCGGATTGTCTTATGGGCCGGCAAGGGATCGCCGCTCGATCTCTCCAAGGGGCTGGATGTTTTGCGCGACCCGACGATCAAGAAGATCGCCATCGCTAATCCCAAACATGCTCCCTATGGCAGAGCGGCAGTGGCGGCGATGGAGCAGTACAAGGTTTATGATCAGGTTAAAGACAAACTGATTTTGGGAGAGAATATTTCGCAAGCGGCACAATTCATTGAATCCGGCGCTTGCGACATTGGGATTATCGCGCTGTCCCTGGCACTTGCGCCGACGATGCAAACGCGAGGGACCTACTGGGAGGTTCCGGCAGTGGTGCATCCACCGCTGGAACAAGGCGCCGTGATTTTGAAGCAGTCCAAACATCCAGAAACCGCGCGACAATTTCTTGAATTCATGAAGGGCCCTCAGGGACAGGAGATCATGAAGCGTTATGGGTTTACGGTACCTGGTTAAGCCATGGACGAAGGTCATCTGGTTGGCCCTGCTCATGGCCAGCGTCGGCTGTTCTCAAGCGGTCCTGCTGACCCACGAAACGGAGCAGGGCGGCGTGGTGACCTACCTGTTTAAGGAAGATCGAGGCGGCCCGATGGGATCACCGCATCGCAGGGACGCGGTGAAGCTCATCGAGAAGAAATGTCCCTTGGGATACGCCGCTCTCAAAGATGGGGAAGTGCAGGGATACGGCAGCATATCTAGTGTCGAAGGCGCAGAAGGGGACGTCAGAGGTCGGCGTTGGGGAATTCAGTTTCGATGCAAGTAAGGGGTGAGGTTCGATGAACTGGACGGCGATCTGGGTCACGTTTAAATTGGCGAGTCTGACGTCCGGCATCTTGCTGGTGGTCGGATTACCCATCGCCTATTGGCTGACCTTTTCAAAATGGCGCTGGAAGTTCATTGTTGAGTCGGTGGTCGCGCTGCCGCTCGTGCTCCCTCCGACGGTGCTGGGTTTTTATATTCTGGTCGCGATCGGTCCACAGAGCCCGGTCGGTCGATTCTATAGCGACCTGGTCGGGCACCCGCTTCCTTTTACCTTCGAAGGTCTACTCCTCGCGTCGATTCTCTACAGTTTGCCCTTTGCCGTACAGCCGTTCGCTGCAGCCTTTGAGCAAGTCGATCTTCGGCTGATCGAAGCTTCCTGGACGTTGGGTGTGTCCAAAGTCGAAACCTTTTTTAAGCTCATCGTACCCCTGTCCATGGCGGGTCTCGTGACCGGTGCGGTGTTGAGTTTCGCTCACACATTGGGAGAGTTCGGCGTTGTGCTGATGGTGGGAGGCAACATTGAGGGTGAAACGCGAACGGTCTCGATCGATATTTACGATGAAGTGCAAGCGCTCAATTATGCCGGGGCTGCCAAAACGGCGTTGTTGTTGCTCGTGGTTTCTTATGGGGTATTGCTGCTGGTCTATGCGATGAATCGAAAGGTATGGGCAGCATGGCCTCAGAAATGACCATCGACATGACCAAAACATTTTCTGGTCGCGCGCCTATTCAGGCCCGTCTCCGCTATGAGGTCGAGGCGTCCACCGTCTTGATCCTGTTTGGTCCATCCGGGTCAGGCAAGACGACCATCCTCCGGTCCGTTGCGGGACTTGAATGGCCGGAAGACGGAAGAATCCAGTTCCTCTCGCGGACTTGGTTAGATACGAAGTCGGGTATCAGGGTCTCGCCTCAAGATAGACAGATCGGGTACATGCCGCAAGATTATGCGCTCTTTCCCACCTACTCTGTGGCGGGAAACATTGCCTATGGATTGGGAGCATTAGCGTCCCAGGACCGGAACAAGCGAGTGGCGGAGGTGGTGGAACTGTTCCAATTGCAGGGGCTTGAAGCCGCAAAGCCGCGAGAATTGTCCGGTGGCCAACAGCAACGGGTGGCGCTGGCTAGAGCCGTCGCGCCGAGGCCGCAACTACTTTTGCTCGACGAGCCCTTGTCGGCTTTGGATGCGCCGACCCGACTGCAACTGAGAGGGGAACTCAGAAGCCTGTTGAAACAATTGGCGCTGCCCTCGATCATTGTGACCCACGACTGGTCGGAGGCGCTCACGTTGGGCGATGTGATGGCGGTCATGGGTCAGGGGCTGATCCATCAAGTCGGGAAGCCACATGAGGTATTCAGTCGTCCGGCCAATGCAGAGGTGGCGCGCATCGTCGGTGTGGAGACGGTGGTGCAAGGTGTGGTGATCGAACAGGCGGACGGGTTAGCCGCGGTGGCGGTCAACGGAACGAGGCTGAAAGGTCTGAGCCGTGATGCCATCGGAGCATCCGTCTATGTCTGTATTCGGGCCGAAGATGTGGTGGTCGAGCCGGCGGGGAGCGGGATGACCAGTGCCAGGAACCATCTCCTGGGGCGGGTGACCGACATTGTTCCGCAAGGCGTGATGGTACAGGTCACGATCGACTGTGGATTTTCCCTCATGGCAACCATCACGCGCGGGGCGGTAGAAGATTTGTGCCTGGCGCCTGGCGCCTCCGTCATTGCGGCGATCAAGGCTGGTGCCGTGCATCTTGTTCCACGATCGCTTGCCTGAGCAGGATGGTGAAGAAATGGGTGGGATGGTTTGGACGATCTTCCCGCTCTCACAGCGTGGGTAGCCTCAGCGTGAGTGTCAGTTCTGCCCTTCACGCGATGACTGTCGGTGCGTGTCAGTTGCCACGCCGGCAAGGCGATCAGTATAATCGCCCGGTGGTCGCGTTGATCAGTGCAGGTTGTGCCGCACGGACCTCACTCTTATATAGGGCTCACGACAATCGCAGGGTTGCCTGTGTGGGAGCGGGGGTTATTCGAAGAACATCGATCATCTCGGTGGAGCCGGTAGCGATACGTTCTGAAAAATTGAAGTGACCTCGTAACGAAGGAGTGGCCTTGTGCAATATTGGGTAAAAATTGTGTTTGTCGACAATCAGGAGTTACTGGTGAAGGATGCGATTCGTCATACCATCAGTGACGATATGGAAGTGTTAGAGGTCGATTCAGCGAAGGAAGTGCTCATCATTCCCATGAAGCAGATCAAGTATCTTGCCTGTGACGCCACGGTGTTTGCGACGAAGAAGCCCGGCTGAAAAGTCGTATTCTCCGCTGTAGGGTTAGGCGATCCCTCACGTACCTGACCCAAGATATCGCGGACCGCTTCATTCCACTCTCCCAGCCAATGCCGGGCACCCCAGCTCTACATAGAGAGAGTGAAGCACCGCCCGATGGGATGACTCGGCCATAACGCGCCACTTCTCGCTCCAGCCGATCGACGTTGGACTGTTCTAGGCAGTGCCGTGACGACATCGTTTTGGTAGAAACCTGACATTCGGTTCTCCGATGTGCGTGGCGTCTGCCGATCACGCAAAGTTATCTGGAATGCCCTGTTGTTATGGGCAGTCGGTGGAGAGTCGTTTGGCGAGGCGATGGGCCAGTCTGATCATGCCTGCTGAGCGATCGGCTGGACTGAGGAGTACATTCAGGACATACAGCTGGCGGGAGTCTGCTAAGGCAGTGGTGAGCCCTCGCTCGAATTCACCTTGGGTTGTGATCCTCGTACCGACTCCGCCTCCGACCATGTCGCAGATTCGTTCGTAGTGCCATTCGTGGACATCGTTAAAGGGGCCTTCGAGAATCTCCCGTTCAGTGGAGTATCCACGATTGTTCAATACAATGACGATTGGCGTGTGACCATATCGCACGGCAGTGGACAGCTCCGTTCCCGTCATTTGAAAGGCGCCGTCTCCGACTAACACGATTGGTCGAAGCGTGGGATCGGCAAATGACGCGCCTACGGCTGCCGGAACAGCAAATCCCATGGAGGTGTAATAGGCGGGCGAGAGAAACTCGAATCGCCGGTGGACATGGAGATCGGCCGCAGCAAAGAGCGATTCTCCGACATCGGCGATCACGAGGGTTTTTTCATCCAGTACACTATCCAGGTAACGGAAGAGTCCATGTAACGACACGGGGGCATCCGGCGCAATGGCGCCTTGTGTCACAGCGGGCGGCATAGGTAGGGAACGAGCCGGAAATGAAGGAAGGGGATTGCTCACCAGGGCTCGCACAAAATCTTGAAACCGGATTGCATCGTAGCGATGGTGTTTGATGGCCACCCGATCGGCGGTCGCATGAATGGTGCGGCCTTCTGTCAGCAAGGGTGAATCGGCATTGAGATCCTCAACGTCGGATAAGATCGATCCCAGGATCAGGAGACAGTCTGATCCATTGATGTACTGCTGGACTTCGTCACGCGCAATCAGACCCCCGTACACGCCGACGTAGAGTGGGTGGTCTTCACGAATAACGGATTTTCCCAACAGAGTCGAGGCGATGGGGACATTGAGCCGCTCGACCAGCCGGGTCAGTTCGTCCTGCAGGCCGAAGCGTCCGATTTCCGCGCCAGCCAAGATCGCAGGGCGCTTAGCCAAGGCCAACATGGCACGGACTTCGGCGAGGGCTTCGTCCAGTGCGGCGGCGTTGCTTGGTTCGTCGTCGAGGCAGAGAGGGCGTAGCGGAGCCGGCAGCCTTGCATGGACGAGGTCGCGAGGGATTTCGATATAGATGGGGCGGCGATAGCGTAGTAGGGCCGCGAAGGCCCGGTCCATCTCTCGTTCGGCGGTTGCCGGGTCGTCCAGGGAGACGGCAGCCACCGTGATTTTCTCGAAGACCTCTCGTTGAGTCGAGAAATCCCGCACCATGTGGTGCATGTAGGGGGTGCGAACCCGCTCTGACAGTCCCGGCGATCCGGTGAGCAGCACGACCGGCGACCGTTCCGCATAGGCGCAGGCGATCGCGTTCACGCAATTCAGCCCTCCGACGCAATAGGTGACGCAGACGGCTCCGATGCCGTTGATGCGGGCATAGGCGTCGGCGGCAAACCCTGCGCAATCTTCGCGGGTCGTGCCGATGTGGCGGATCGGTGAGGCTTCGATTAATTGGTAGAGGCTCAGGACATAATCGCCGGGGATTCCAAAGATATGCTGGACACCCAGCTGATGGAGCCGGTCAATCACGGCGGAGCCGATGGTCGGTATTCGTGTCATCGTGGGGCTTCCCGGTTCATACAGGGGGAAAAGCTGTGTGTAACGCACATCTGCAGCAAAACACAGCGCGCGGCAGCCGTCAAGCAAGCTGATGCGTGAGGAAGGACTTGACGTGCGGTCCGCGCCATTGGATAAGTACGGCATGACGACACATGATGAGAATCCACGCGGTCAGGTTCGGCTCTCTCGCACACGTGCGGTCGAGGAGCCTGGGCATCTTTGGATCTATGCCGGTTATATCGAGGCGGTCAGCGGTGAGCCGGTTTCAGGCGATGTGGTCGATGTCATCTCCCCGAATGGACGATTCTATGCCAGAGGCCTCTACAATCCCGAGTCCAAGATCCGCGTTCGGATCCTGACATTCGAAGACGAACCCATCACCGAACAGTTTTGGAAGGCGCGGATTGCGCAGGCGGTCAGGCTGCGCCAGAAGATCGTCACCGGCACCAATGCCTATCGCCTCATCTATGGAGAGGCGGATCGGTTGCCTGGTTTGATCGTCGATCGCTATGACGATGTCTTAGTCATGCAGACCCTCTCATCCGGCATGGACCGTCGGAAAGATCTACTCGGCGACCTCTTGTGCCAGGAGTCCGGAGCGACTCGGGTGTATCTGCGCAACGATGCCAAAAGCCGGACGTTGGAGGGATTGCCGGTGGAGCGAGGCTTCCTTCGAGGAGGCGGCGCCACGATTGTCGATATCCATGAGGGGCTGGCTCGATTTCTTGTCGACATTGAACGAGGGCAGAAAACCGGTTGGTTCTGCGATCAACGGGAGAATCGATTGGTGGCGGCGCAATTCGCGTCGGGTGCAGAGGTACTCGAGGTCTTTGCCCATACGGGAGCCTTTGGCATTCATGCAGCGCTCGCAGGAGCGAAGTCGGTCGAAGGATTGGATGTCAGCGAGGAGGCTCTGGCACTTGCGCGCAACCATGCGGTCTTGAACAGTGTGGACAATCATTGTGTCTATCGACCGGCGGATGCGTTTGTGGAGATGCGACAGCTCGAACGGGCTGGACGCCGCTATGACCTCGTGTTGCTCGATCCACCGGCCTTTGCTCGTAGTAAACAGGCCGTGCCTCGTGCTTTGGCAGGATACAAGGATGTCAATTTGCTTGGGATGCGGCTCACGAAGCCGGAGGGATTTCTGGTCACGAGTTCCTGCTCACACCATGTCACTGAACAGGAATTGTGGACGGGCATTCGTCTGGCTGCACGAGACGCGAAGAGGCAGGTCCGTCTGCTTGAACAGCGTGGACAGGCGAGCGACCATCCCATTTTCGCTACGATGCCGGAAACACGTTATCTGAAATGTTTTATCCTGCAAGTGCTGTGACTTGAGGATCGCCGTCCGTATGCAGGACACTCAGGAACGCTGTTGGCGGATTTTTTTAGCATCCCGCTAATCGCTTGGGGGTTCGAAGTGGCCGGACGGTCGGTTCTGCCATGGAACTGTTGCCTGTTTGGCTTGCTTGACGAGGCTTCGTAAATTCACTTCCGCCGCACGGAGCAATTTCGGTTCGCC
Source organism: Nitrospirota bacterium (assembly GCA_030684575.1). NCBI lineage: Bacteria > Pseudomonadati > Nitrospirota > Nitrospirota bacterium. The sequence continues at coordinate 140,894 of JAUXVD010000016.1, forward strand.
GCTTTGCATGATCGCCGTCAACAGGACATAGAGGGAGCGATCCATACGCGATCCCGCGAGTATTCGTTCTGTGACAGGATCCGGGCCTGTGGGGATGGGATTTTCGTGCTCTTCCGGATCCTCGAACAAGGTGCGAAATGAAGTCGGATGGCTAAAGAGCCAAGCCGGAGGAATTTTCAAGGCAGCCGCGAGTGCTTCGAGGGTTGAAGCGGAAGGGTCAATCTCCTCTGCTTCAATTTGCTCTAATTGATGAGTCCGAATATGGGATGCTGCGGCTAAGGCCTCCACTGAGAGGCCTCCTGAGGCTCGCCACGCTTGAATTTGTTGTCCGAGTGCCATGGTGCGATGATACTGAATTGCGCCGCTCGCTGCAACCTCGCTCTTGGGGCTGATAGCTCGATACCCCCTCAATAACAAAGACTTATGAGCATTTTCTCTCAGTGGAAGATGTGTGATGAAATCAGGTATAATGCGCCTCCAAGTTTATTCAAGATCCAGCGAGGAGGCGTGTCATGTTAGGAACAGATATTCGCGGAATTATTGCAGAGGAAGAAGAAGTCCAGCGGCGTAAGGAAGCGTTAAAATCGCTCTTAAGCATGCGTTCCAAGCAGTTGCGTGAGTCGTTGGAACAACGGATCAAGCGGGCCAAGACCTGTGGCGACTGGATCCATCTTTCGCAAGAAGAATGTGCCACGCTGCACAAGCGCGAGAAGCTCCACCTCCAGTCTCAGTTCGACAAGCTTCAGCATGAGCAGGATCGAACCAGCGGAAAGTTGACTGCGCTCAAGCGGGCGAAAGTACGGGCTCAACGGATTCGGGCTGCCGAGGCCGCATCCGGGCGGAAACGTCGCTGAACCGATTGTGTCCAGCGTGACGTATAAGCGTGGCTGACTCACTTCCCCTCCTGACGCGCTCGCAAGGGGCGCACATCCGTGAACTTCTCCTCGATAGGCGTGTGCGAGCACAGGAAGGCGCCTTCGTCGTCGAAGGCGCCCACGCCGTGCGAGATCTTCTGGCTCGGTCTCCCGACCAGATTCTGACGATTGTCACAGCGTCCAGTTATCTACTCAAAGAGGTCCAGTGCGACCGACTGATTCGTGAAGCGGTCTCGATGCGGCAGTACTCCTGCTCTGACGTGCAATTCTCTAAACTATCCGATGTGGATGAGCCGCAGGGTATCCTTGCCGTGGTGCGGCAACCAATCTGGGACGAAGAAGAAATTCTTCAGCAGCCGTCCATCCTGGGAATCTTCGGAGAGCAGTTGCAGGATCCGGCCAATGTCGGGGCGATTATTCGAACGGCTGCCGGTCTCAACGTGAGTGCCCTCTGGCTGACGCCGGAATCTGCAGACGTCTATCAACCCAAAGTGGTTCGTGCCACGAGTGGTGTTCTGCACATGCTGCCCATCTTTTTTACCAGGGATGTGTCCGGGTTGATTCGGGAAGGTTGTCGGATCTTCACGGCAGAAGTGCCGGGTGAGGGGACCGTTCCCATCGATGAAATTAGGCAGGCTCCAAGGAAGCTGATCTTTGCGGTTGGCAATGAAAGCCGCGGGTTGTCGGCTCAGATTCGCACGCAGGCGACCACTCGATTTACCATCCCCCTCAGCCGCGACGTGGAATCGCTCAATGTTGCGGCAACCGTGGCCATCGCCACGTTCCACTTCTCGCGACTTCCCCAATCCCAATAGCCCTGAAGACATTCGTCTGAACGAACCTACCAAGCCTGCTCGTCGTGTATCTAAAATGGAAAGGGGAAGTGGTGCCGAGGGACAGAATTGAACTGTCGACACCAGCCTTTTCAGGGCTGTGCTCTACCAACTGAGCTACCTCGGCACGGAGCATGGCAAGACAAGCAGGGCACTGTTACAGGATCGGCTGAGAAAAATCAAGTTGTCTGGCTGTCCATTCTCTGCGCGCGCACTGTTGCGTGGGCTGTGGCGGAGAGGGAGGGATTTGAACCCTCGGTAAGGGTTTTGCCCCTACGACGGTTTAGCAAACCGTTGCCTTCGGCCACTCGGCCACCTCTCCACTCGTCTCAGCTCTTTGCGGGGTTCCCAATCATCGACGATGAAGATTGATGACCGTAGGGTAACCAGCAAGCGAGCCGTGATCTTACCTCAGGCCCTATGGGAGGTACAAGTAATTCGCGAGATGGATCCAGGAAAATTATCGATGAGGACGGCGCGGGTTACATGTCTATCTGTTTGGTCCATTGAAGGACGATGGGTTTTTTGGCAAGTTGGACGAGTGTGGAAGAGAGGCTGCGCGCCCATTGCCATGTCTGATTCGTATTAAGTGTGACGGTATGGTCCCATGACTGTAGAGGGATCGGGTGGGTCAATGGATGCCCGCTCGCAGTCGGTTGCGTGCGGGAGGCGGTTCTGCCTGCCATGGGGGTCGCGTATCGGATCTCAACGTGGCTGGGCCTGATGGCGCCACTGAGCGTCAACATATGCAATGCGGTTCGTTTCTGTTTTGTGCGCGCTCTGTGCCGCTGTAAGTATTGAATCGGTGAAGAGAGGACGTGCATGGTGTCTTCCTTCTGTATTGAGGTGATGAGGTGACTCTTTACATCCAGAGAATTCGACCGAGGCCTTCATTGAGTCCGCGAGGGCGCTGACATTGCGCGCAGCGGGCAAAGAGCCCGCCGGATTGCGGTTGCATGTTTCCCCGAAGCACGAGTTGATACTTATGTCCACCGCAGCAGGGGCAGGCGGCTCCGTCTAGCTCTCGACGAATGGCCCCGATTTTCCCGATCTGTTTGTGCATCGGTCTCTCCTCCAAGAAATGATGCCCATGAGCCGCGCTATCGAGTGCGATATTGGAGTAATGACGGACCTTTGAAAATACCGTAGAGGTAGGTGGGGTAGGACTAATGGGGGGGGATTTCTAAAAACCACCAGGCTTTTATAGATCTATAATTGATGTTAACTATTAAGTGCTTACGGCAATACTATGCCTGCTAGCATTATATATTTTCGTGGCATGATTTAGGCTCTGGCTGGATGCCTCGTTGAACGTGCTGTCGAATATGCGTGATACGTAGTGGGTGATTGGAAACATGGGTGAAAGTTGCTATCCCAGATGGGGAAGTGAGCACTTCGTTCTGTGCTTGAATGGAGATCGGGAAATCGAGAGGAGGCCTGCCTGAAAGTATAAATATCTTTGCGGTGTTGGCGGAGGGGGCGAGATTTGAACTCGCGGACCCCTTGCGAGGTCTCCAGTTTTCAAGACTGGCACGTTCGGCCGCTCCGTCACCCCTCCAACTCAACCTCTGTACCCGTGAGCGTTCATCATGATGCGCGCTTAGGGTGTGTGGATTCTATCCTATTCGTTGTGGATCTGCTCAAGCCCTCCCATGTAGGGGCGCAGGACGTCTGGAATCGTGATGCTTCCATCAGGTTGCTGGTAGTTTTCGAGGATAGCTACGAGTGTGCGTCCGACGGCAAGTCCAGACCCGTTGAGGGTATGGACGAACTCTGTCTTCGCATCTTTTTTCCCGGCGGGGCCTTTATATCGAATGCCGCCGCGCCTGGCTTGAAACCCTTCGAAGTTGCTGCAGGATGAGATTTCTCGAAAATGGTTTTGCGACGGCAGCCAGACTTCGATGTCGTAGGTCTTTGCCGCAGAGAATCCCATATCGCCGGTACAGAGCGTGATCACCCGGTAGTGAAGTCCCAGTCCTTGCAAGATCGCTTCGGCATGGCCGGTCAAGCGTTCCAATTCCTCATAGGACTGTTCCGGTTTTGCAAACACGACCAACTCGACTTTGTTGAATTGGTGGAGGCGAATGAGCCCTCTGGTATCTTTTCCATAGGAGCCTGCTTCGCGACGAAAGCAGGGGGTATAGGCCGTATACCGGACCGGTAGGCTGGTCTCAGGAAGTATCTCGTCACGGTGGAGGTTCGTCACCGGAACTTCTGCCGTTGGGATCAAGAAATAGTCTTCGTCGCTCAAGCGAAACAGGTCATCTTCGAACTTGGGCAGCTGTCCGGTCGCGGTCATGCTCGTTCGATTGACGAGGAGCGGCGGCAGGACTTCCCGATAGCCATGCTCGGTCGTGTGGCGGTCCAACATATAGTTGATGAGGGCCCGTTCGAGTCGTGCACCGGCTCCCGTGAGGACCGCAAACCGTGCACCGGCGATTTTTGCAGCCCGGTCGAAGTCCAGAATGCCGAGGGCTTCGCCGAGATCCCAGTGGCTCTTGGCCGGTGCGGTCAGGGCGGGCGGGGTTCCCCACCGTCTGGCCTCCACGTTGTTACTCTCGTTTTTGCCTGCCGGCACCGAGGCATGGGGGAGATTCGGGATACGGAGATTCAGATCGGTCAGAGCCTCTTCGGTGCCACGGAGTTCGTCCTCAATCGTCTTGATCCGCTCGCCGACCGCTTTCATGGCGGCCATGGCAGCATCTGCCGGTTGTTTCTCCCGCTTCAGCTTGGCGACGTCCTCTGATCCTTTTTTCAGTTCAGCGCGAAGCTGCTCGACTTGGGTGGTCAAGGCGCGGCGTTGTTCGATCAGCGTGCGCAGAGTATCCCATGGAACGTCGGCTCCGCGGGGGCCGAGCTGTTCCCTGGTGCGGTCTAAGTTGTCGCGTAAATAGCGTAGATCGTACATGGGCGTTTGTTCCTGAAAGCGCTGGAATCTAACATCGGGGTAGGGCGTAGTCAATCAATCGGAGCGTGATGGCTGTCCCGGCTGGCAGGGTTCGTCCCGTTGACAGGGGCCGGCAGATCGAGGACCATATCCCGATGCGCAGGGTGATGAACCCCCCTAATCCATTTGACTCACAACACCGGGATCTCCTGGAGCCTGCGCCCCATGTCGCGCTGCAGATGTTTGAGGATGCGACCCGTAACATTCTCAGTCGGAACGACAGCCCTGACTTGCCGTTCCGATGGAGTCTCAATCCCTATCGTGGTTGTTTTCATGCGTGCGCCTATTGTTATGCAAGGCCGACACATGAGTATTGGGGATTCGGTGCCGGGACGGACTTCGAGTCCAAGATTATTGTCAAACGTGAGGCCGCGGCCTTGCTCCGTCGGACGTTCGAGAAGCCTTCCTGGAAGGGCGAATTGATCCTGTTCTCGGGGAACACCGATTGTTATCAGCCCCTGGAGGCGGCGCTGGAGGTGACGCGAGCCTGTCTGGAGGTCTGTGCCGAGTATCGGAATCCGGTCGCGATCATTACGAAAGGGGTGTTGGTGCTGCGTGATCTGGACCTGCTGCGCCTATTGCATGATGTCGCATCGGTTCGCGTGTATTTCAGCATCCCGTTTTCCGACGATGAGGTCGCGCGTAAGGTCGAACCTCATGCACCCTCGAGCCGGAAACGTTTTGAGGCCATGGCAACTTTGGCGAACGCCGGCATTTCCACCGGCATCTCGCTCTCTCCACTCATTCCTGGTCTCAACGATGAGGATGTGCCAGATCTCTTGGCTCGAGCGAAGCAGGCTGGGGCAGTGGAGGCGATGGCGACGTTGTTGCGTTTGTCTGGTCCTGTCGAGCCAGTGTTCCTCGAGCGTATGACGGCGGCATTTCCCGATCGGATCACCAAGATTATGAATCGAATTCGTGAGGTGCGCGGTGGCGCAATGAGTGAGGGAGCCTTCCTTGAACGCCACCGTGGCGCAGGTCCCTATTGGGAGATGATCGAACAATTGTTTACTGTGGCCAAACGTAAAACGGGCTTTCCGGCATTGCGTGACGAGACGGTCCCCACGACCTTTCGCAGGCCAGGGATCGAACAAACAACCTTATTTTAATTGGGACAGAGAATGGAGCGAGGATGCAACATAATCCAGGCTTTCTCAAGCTAGTGGATGAGGCACGAGGGCGGGTGAAGGAATGCACGATCGAACAGGCGAAGGTCAGGCTCGACCGGGGTGAGGCGCTGCATTTTCTCGATGTGCGTGAGGATCTCGAATTTGCGAAGGATCATGCGAAGGGCGCCCGGCATCTTGGTAAGGGAATTATCGAACGCGACGTCGAATCGCTCATTCCTAATAAACATGAGGATATCGTGCTGTATTGCGGAGGGGGCTACCGGTCGGTCTTAGCCGCGGATGCGCTTCAGCAGATGGGCTACACGAATGTGGTGTCGATGGATGGGGGTATCAAAGCCTGGCGGGATGCAGGCTATCCGATGGAGCGATGATGGAACCTCGGAGAGGCCGAGGTTCCATCATCGCTGGATCGTGAATTTAGGCTTAGCGGGCAGCAGGACTACTTGCTGTTGGTGCGGTCGAACTCTTTGATCACCTGGTCGGTTAAGTCGATGGTGTCTTTGTTGTAGATCACAATCTTGACCGTTTGTTCGCTGCCCTTATCGACGACGATGGAGAATCCGCCTTTTTCCGCCACGGTCTGTGTGGCCGAGGCAATTTTCTTCATATAGTCATCGACCAACTCTTTCTGCTTGCCCTGTAATTCCTGGTTAAATTCTTGCGCACGTTTCTGGTAGTCCTGGATCTTTGCGCGGAACTGAGTCTCTTTTTCTTTCTTTTCGGCGTCGCTCAGTTTTGCGATTTGTTCCTTGAGCGTCTTCTCGGTATTGCGCAACTCTTCTTCATCCCGTGACAGCAACTTCTGCCTGGTAGACACATATTCCTTGAGCCCGTCCAAGGCCTTTCTGCCCGCTTTTGATTTTTCTAGCACGGACTGAGGGTCGACGACGCCCATTTTAAAGGCCTCGGCGGCCTGTGCTGTAGGGAGAGATCCGAGTAGTAACATGCCCGCGGCGACCAGGGGGAGGGTGATCCGTCCCAAGAGAATTCCCGTTGTATGCATAACACGCGCTCCTTGTTGGTGAAATCTGCGATCAATAGAACGGTTGCGAGAATAACTGGGGGGGGAGGCGCTGTCAAGGGATCGGCGGAGGCAGGATGTTCAAATAGTTCGCCCAGTAAGGCCGCAGCGAGTGCGGAGCCGAACGCAGAACAATGCGCGAGGAATGCTGATGTCGAGAGTCTTTCCTCGTTCACCGTTCAGCGCTCACCATTGAGCATCGACTGGCCGGCGGACTGCTTCAACATCCTGCTATACGAAGTAGCGGCTGGTATCGAACTTATGCTCCGTGTTGTCGATCAAACGAATAATGTTGTGGCGGAAACCTCCCATTTCATCTTTCTCGGTGAGGTCGATTTCCCGCCCGTGCTCGACGGGGTCCCCCTGCAGGTCGGTGATGACCTTGACGAACGGCCGTTCGGCGTTCGCCTTATCGACGGCTGGTTTGAGCACGACGGCCAGCTCGCTCGTGTCCAACATCACCAGGCTGCCGATGGGGATGATACCGACACAGTTGACGAACAACTTGAGCAGTACCGAGTCAAAGGCTTTGCCGGACTTTGAGAACATCATGTTCAAGACTTTTGAGGGGGACATGGGCTCCCGGCGATAGACGCGGGAAGAGGTCATGGCGTCATAACAGTCTGCGATCGTGAGGATGCGGCCGGTCAGGGAGACGGTCCAGGGCACGGTCAGCTTTGGATAACCGGAGAAGTCCAGGTTCATGTGGTGCTCGAAGGAGGCCGCAGCCATGCGGCCCGGGAGATTAGTGATGCCTCTCAGTTTCGACAGACTCAGGACTCCCTCCGTGGGATGATTGCGCATGGCCACCCAGTCCGCATCGGTAAACTCGCCCGGTTTGTTCAGGACCTCCATGGGAATGGTGGATTTGCCCATGTCGTGGAACAACGCTGCAAGGCCGAGGTCGGCCAGCTCCCCTTTGGGATAGCCGGCGCGGTTGGCCAGCGCAATGGAGAGCAGGGAGACATTGACCGAGTGATTATGGGTGTACTCATCGTGGCAGCGAAGGGTCGTCAGACCGAGAACCGTTGCTTCGTCGTCCAGCATGAGATCGACGATGTTTTGGATTGCGCGCTTCGCTTGTTTGAAGCTGACCGTTCCCCCCTCACGGACTGATTGTGTTAATGTGCCGACCGATCCTGCGACTTTGGCATAGCCGTTCTTGGCCTGTGCCTTCCGCTGCATTTTGGGGTCGGCGTTTTCTGTGCCGTCCGACCCCGTGCTTTCCGCCGTTCCGGTTCCGTTGTTTCCATTCGCTTCGGTTCCTTCTCGGACTTTCAGTTGCCGTTGCTCTTCTAATTCGATGCCGGTGATGCCCCGTGCGGTAAATTCTTTTTGAAGGTCGTCGATCGTTGAGGTGTGCGGATCAAGGCTGACAAACAGCGCCGCAAATTCACGAAGATCTTTCGACTCCGCGGTCATCGAGAAGGTGATTCCGCCGATCTTCCACAGGTTCAAGACGTCGATGATACTGGTGGCCACGGCCATTTGTTGGGCGTTCACCTTTAAGTGGCTGTCTCCGAGAAACAAGAAGTCGTTTTGCAGACGGAGAGTGACCGGCTGATCGTGTGCCATGGTTTTAATCAAGGTCAGCATGGTATCGACGGGTTTGTCCAACGCTGCGTTGGTGCGGTCATAGATGCGGGAGCTCTTGAGCAAGACGTTCAGCTGCGTGACCAGCTGAATGCCCAGCATGACCATCTGCTGGTCCAGAATGTCCCCGGCCTCCGAGCCACGGGCGATTTTCTGAGACAGGGATTTTTCGTGGGTGAGGATCGGTTGGGCCTGTCCGTCCGCGGCTGGGGTCTCTTTGATCTTGAAGTCACTCACGGCAACGGCTCCTTGCTTATGATGCAGTCTGTTTGAGCTGCTGCTGCTGGCGCTGGGCTTGGGCGAGCGCCGCGGTGCAGGCTTGCCGCACAGCGGCACCGCCTTTTTTCTGTCCCAACTCAAGCGCAATGACCGCGGCTGGACTGGCTAGTTTCCCCAATGCTTCGGCGGCGAGGGCGGCGAGCTCTTCCTTCTTCTTCCGGTTGGTCCAGGACCATTCTGTGAACAAACTTTCAAAGTGGGGGATGACCTCATCGCCACTGGTGGCACGCATGGCGAGGAATACCGCGCGCTTTTCACTCAGGGTTCGATCCATGAAGGTGTCCGTCGAGATGAGGGGTGACCAGGCGGAGTAGGATGCCTTATATTGACCGGTCATCAGCAGCTTGAGCGCTGCGAACCGCACCGACTCCTCGGTATCGTTCATGAACGAAATTAGTTTCATGCCGTTCCCGTTGGGACGGAAGATCCCGATCGCGCGTATGACTTCTTTCCGTACCTGGATATCTGGGTAGCGCACTAGTTTTTCAATCGCGTCTGCAAATCGTGGATCGTTCCATTTGAGCAGGATCGTGAGCAGGTTCTTCACATAGCGGGGGCGGCGGTCTGTCAACCCGCGAAGCAGGTGATCCGGTTGATCCTTCGCGAGTGCCTCGAGGGCTTCCGCTGCGATCGCTTGATGGGCTGGTGTCTCCAGATTGGCCAAGAGGGTGCATAAGGCAGGGACGGCTGCCGACGTCATCGACAGCAGCACTGCCGGTAATCCTTCCGTGGTGGCGGCTGGGGTCCTATTCAGATAGGCCTCGATCATCTTCATGCGTTCGGGGCGGGCAAGGCTGTCGAGCAATGCCGCCAGTTGTGTTTTCTGATCTTCACCGAGATCCGGTCTGACCTCAGCGGTGACATGCAAGAGTCCGAGCACGCTATCCAGCACGATCCATTTCCCTTGGGCTGCCAATGAGTCGAGGACGTTTCCCCAAAGATCGAGGAGCTTGGTCAGAATCGCCGCAGATTTTTCCGATGCCAGGATCGCGGTGAGCATGTCCAAGAGATAGGTGGTGTTATCCCTGGTGCTCTCGGCCTCGATCTCCTTTGCCAGTTCAGCTAGTTCCGTTTCGGTCACGTCATAACCCACGTGACCGGACTGGAATCGGCCCGTCCCTCCGCCGGCTGCCCCTCCGACCGGTTTATCCTCCGAGGCATTGCCGCCATCGCCTCCAGGCCCCTTCTCTTTTCTGGCTTTGGCCCGTTCCCGGTCAAGAAGGTCTCTGAGGCTCGACTCAGGCGCCTCCATGGTTCCAGCCGTAGGGAGTGCAAAGACATCGCCACCGGTCGAAGCTTTAGCGATCTCTTCGGCGGTGACGACTGTGATGGTCGAGAGGTTCTTTTCCCATAAGCGAGTCACGATATCGTCATCGTGTTCTTCGTTCGGATTAAGGCTCCCCCACAGGGAGTCGAGCAAGAACGAGAGGTCTTCAGCGGGAAGTCCTTCGAGAAATGTCAGTTCTCTGATGCCATCCGAGTAGAGCTTGAAGGCGACGCTTTCTGTACTCGAGCCCTCCTCGGCGCGATAGACGACTTCCCCGTTGAAGTACAGCTCAGAGCGCTGCACAAGAAACGCTAATTTTGTGTAGGTGGCGAGGTGGGCCGTGAGTCCTTCGAATAATTGCTGGAAGAACTTCTGTGCCACAGGGTTTGCGGCCCCATAGGTCCGGCTGGACTTGGCGGTTTTGTCCAAGAGCGTCAGGAGTCGTTTGACGGAGGATAACTCGGGGTTTGGTGGCTCTTTTATGGGCGCGATGGATAATACGATGCCCTTTGTCGTGAGTTCGTCCATAGTGAATAGTCGTATCCTGGAGGTGCTGAATCGTCAAGAAAATAGCCGCTCTTCACCGACTGTTCCACCAGGAATTACTGAGGGATTCCTCCTTCTGTCAGTGCCTGCACTAGGGCATTGTGAACCTCGCGGTGCGGTCGGTAGAATCCGGTTCATTGTGATGAGTCTATCCAGCCACATTATCTGTTTTGGTGACAGCCTTACGGCAGGGTTTCAGTCGCCCACGGCGGACAATCCTCAAGGGGCTGAGACGCCCTATGGGCGATTCCTGCAAGAATTGACTGGACCTTCCGTGCGCGTCTCAGTCAGCGGCATCTGTGGTGAGCTGACCGGTGAAATGGCGATGCGATTTCGCACGGCTGTGCTGAGCCATCAACCGACACATGTGGTGATCCTCGGCGGGACGAACGACCTTGGGTGGAATGCCGCGCCGGGCGACATTATGCGCAATCTCCTGAAGATGTATGAGTTGGCTGCCGCGGCAGGGGTCACACCGGTGCCGGTCACCGTGCCATCAATCAGGGTGGGTGACGATCTGCATAGCGAAGAGGGGCGTCGGTGGTGTGCGGAACATCTTGATCGGCGGCGCTGGCTGAACGGGTTGATTCTCCGCTATGCCGAATCGAAGCGGCTGGCGGCCTTCGATCTCTTTACTGCCACGGCGGAGCCTGAGACACAGCAACTGGCGGCCCGGTATTCCAATGACGGTCTGCATTTGACCACTGCCGGCTATCGGCTATTGGCTGAGCGTTTGTACGAGGAGATATTTGCGGCAACACCGGGGAGCCTGTCGTGACAAGCGGAGATCACGATGCGTGAGGTGACCGACCGGGACTTTGATCAGGTCGTGGAGCAGGCAGGGGTGCCGGTGCTGGTGGAGTTTTGGAAACCAGGCTGCGGAGGTTGTCGCGCGCTGATGCGGGAATTGGAGAAGCTGGAGTCCGATGTGACCGGCAAGCTGCTGATCCTGACCATGAACGTGGAGGAGAATTTTCAGATCCCGGCGGAGCTGGAAGTTCACTCATTACCGGTGCTCGCGTTCTATCGTCTGGGCCTATTCGAGCGTTTTATCGGCGGGCTGGGGACCAAAGGAGAGATCCTGAAACAGCTACGACTGATATGCGGGGAGTCGCTATAGGGCGCGCCAGGTCCGTCCATCCTTTTCAATGAGGCGATCGGCTTCGACCGGGCCACAGGTTCCCGCCTGGTATGCCGGCAACCATCGCAATCCTTGTTTCTGCCATCCTTCCAGAATATTGGTGATCCAGGCCCAGGAGGCTTCCACGGCGTCGCGCCGCATGAAGCGGGAGGCATCGCCGGCCATCACGTCGAGGAGCAATCGTTCATAGGCTTCGGGCGAGGGGCGGCCGAAGACATCGCTGTATTGAAAGTCCATTTCTACGGGGTGTGTCTGTGCGCGGGTGCCCGGTACGCGCGAGACGATGCGGAGAGAGAGTCCCTCCTCCGGCTGAATGCGCAGCGCCAACACGTTCGGAGGTTGGGGCTGTGCATTGGTATTGAAGAGGATTTGTGGAATGTCTTTGAATTGCACCGCGATCTCGCTGGCACGATGGGGGAGGGCCTTCCCGGTGCGGAGATAGAAGGGGACGCCGGCCCATCGCCAGTTTTCGACGAAGCATTTGAGTGCGACATAGGTTTCAGTCGTGGAGTCAGGATGAATGCCGGTTTCGCGTCGATATCCCGGAATGGGCGCGCCGTGGGCCGTGCCTTCACTATACTGGGCACGGACGGTGACCTCTTCGACATCCTGATCGGTAATCGGCCTGAGGCAGCGGAGGACTTCCATCTTTGCGTTGCGGACCACGTCAGGATCGAGCGAGTAGGGAGGCTCCATCGCGACCAGGCAGAGTAGCTGCAGCATATGGTTCTGCACCATATCGCGCAGGGCACCGGCTTCTTCATAGTAGTTGGCCCTGGTTCCGACACCTTCAGCTTCGCTCACCGTGATCTGCACGTGATCGATGTATTTACAGTTCCAAATCGGCTCGAAGATGCTGTTGGCAAACCGGACGACCATCAAATTCTGAACGGTTTCTTTTCCCAGATAGTGATCGATGCGGAAGATCTGGGATTCGTCAAATACACGTCCGGTGACCTGATTGATGGCCTGGGCTGAGGCCAAATCGCGGCCGACCGGTTTCTCGATGATGATGCGGGCGTAGGGAGCCTGTGCTTCCGGCTTCGTGGCCAATCCGGCTTGCTCAAGTCCCTCGCAGACCGACGAAAATGAACTGGGGGGGATGCTCAGATAAAAGATCCGATTGCCGGGCAATTGGAGCTTTTGTTCGACGTCTTCTGCGCGAGACTTCAACCTGGCGTAGGTATTCGGGTCCTCATTTTCCCCCGACACGTAGTAGAGGTGTTGCGCGAAGTTGTTCCATGTGTCTTCTACCAGGGCCTGCCGTGAATGGGCCACGACGCCGTCACGGACGGTGGTGCGGAATTCCTCATCGGTCATGGATTTGCGGCCCAATCCGATAACCGCATAGTTCGATGGTAAGAGCCCGTCGAGGAGCAAGTTATAGAGAGCGGGAATCAGCCGCCGACGTGCGAGATCGCCTGATCCGCCGAAGATGACGAGTGTACAGGGCTCGACCGGAGGAATCGTTTCCTCGGAGGGGCTGATGTCGATACGGGGACTAGTCGGTGGCATAGGGCTCCTGGTTATCGGCGAACGGCATGGCCGCCGAAGGCATTCCGTAACGCAGCCAGCATCTTTTCCGCAAAGGATTCGCTCTGTCGCGATCGGAATCGCGTGAACAGGGCTGTCGCGAGGGTCGGGACCGGGACATCCTTCTCAATCGCATCGGCGATCATCCAACGGCCCTCGCCGGAATCCTGCACATACCCTTTCAACTGTTCCAGCCGTGGATCCTCTTTCAAGGCGCCGGCTGCGAGTTCCAAGAGCCAGGAACGGACGACGCTCCCATGCATCCAGAGGTCCGCGATATTGGCGAGGTTGAGCTGGTAGTCACTTTTCGCCATGAGCTCGAAGCCTTCCGCATATCCCTGCATCATGCTGTACTCGATGCCGTTATGAACCATTTTCACATAATGCCCTGCGCCCACCCCCCCGACGTGAGACCAACCCTGCTCGGGTGCCAATGTCGTAAAGATGGGCGCGAGCCGTGTGACCGGCGCCTCATCGCCACCGACCATCAGGCAGTAGCCGATTTTTAATCCCCAGACGCCTCCGCTGGTCCCGGCATCGACATAGTGAAGCTGTTTCTTCTTGAGGTCCGCGGCCCGTCGGACATCGTCGTGAAATCTGGTGTTGCCACCGTCGATGACCGTGTCGCCAGGCTGGAGCAGCGCCGCGACGGCCTGTACGGTCTCTTCTGTCGGGGCGCCGGAGGGGACCATGATCCAGACCGCGCGCGGAGCCTTGAGTTGGCCGACCAGGTCGGCTAACGAGGAGGCACCGACGCAGCCAACGCCTTCAGCTTGCTTGATCAGATCAGCCGACCGATCGTAGACGATGACCCGGTGCCTGTCGCGCTGCAACCGGGTGACCATGTTCATCCCCATCTTCCCAAGCCCGATGAATCCGATCTCCATAGTGACTCCTTCTGGTGCGGTCATGACTGGACGATATCACGCGATCACGATCCCACAAAGAGCCTGTTCTCTGTTCAGGCTTGTATAGGATGGAGAGCGGACGAGCCTCGTTAGGCGGCAGTCTGATAATTGATCCGCAGCCTGTCAGTCGATTCTGGCAGGATTCGGGACGTCCTTAAAGAGGATATCGGCTAGATCGCGGCCTAAGTTGAGCCGCTCGGGCAGCGTCGCGGCTGTGAGAAACCGTCCAGCCAGGTCACCCAATGTGGCATCGCGGGAGGCGATGAACTTCGGCGCCTCGACCGGCGCAGTCAACCAGAAGCCCCGAAGTCTGAAAAACGCGTTAATGATGTCTTCGAAAAATAACGAGAGAATATATTGCGAGGTTGCCGGCTTATCGGCCAAGTCTCGCGCTTTTCCCAGCCAATGGAAACATTCTGCCTTCATGCGAATCTGTTCATTGATGCTGACGGCGGGAGGGCCTTGCCGGAATCGTTGGTTGGCCCGTTCGAGGAGTTTGGCACCGATGCCCTCGTGATCGAAGAGGATACGGGCTTTTCGTAGCAGAGAGGGGAGGCGCGGGGAATAGTGGAGATCTTCTTCAAGCTCCTGATGCCCGCGATAGCGGATGTCGGCCAGACGATCGGCGACACGGACGATCTCATGGCCGTCGGCCTGTCCTTTCACGAGCGCGATGAGATCGATGTCGCTGTGAGTCGTGATGGCGCGCCGTACGCTGGACCCCACGAGGATCACACTGACGAGATCGCCTCCGCGGCGACCGCGGACATGGCGCAAGGCTACCGTGACGAGCTCTTCGAATCCCGGTTCGGTGATGGGGTCAGGTTGTTCCGGCGGTTCCGGCATGGCCAGCAGTTCGGCGTTCAACTCTTCTGACGTCGGAGCGGGATGGGTGACGGGGCTATCCATGATTAGACTTTCTGTGCGAGCTGAATATGTTTCGGGAGCGATCCCAGCCAGTCCTCGAACGGTTCGTCCGCATCGACGATGATTTCTAATTTCCCATTGGTCAATCGCCGGACCACACCAGGGCTTTCCGGGGATAAGGGGATTTCAACCCATTCGCGGTTCAGGCCGAGCGAGTCGGTAATCTCAAGGATCCGGCCGATCTGTTTGAACGACACAACCTCTAGTGGCATTGGTGCTCCATGATCTGCGGCATTCTAGATTTCGGTGGGCGAGGAGTCAATGAGCGAGCGATTCAGTCTCCCAACAGGCGGGCCACGATTTCGCCGGCCTGTTCGGTCATGGCGGTGGAGATACCCAGATGGGTGACGGCCCGAAACTTCGTGCCACCCACCGCATTGATCAAGAGCTCTTCCTCTTTCAGAGCGGCGACGATCGCAGGGGCCGTGAGGCGGTGGCCGACGACCTCAAACATGACGATATTCGTCTCGACATCCTGAGGGTTGACCTTGACAGTCGGAATCCGTTGCAGTCGCCGCGCCAATTGTTTGGCGTGAACATGGTCCGTTTTCAACCGTGCGACATGGTGTTCCAATGCATAGATCCCTGCGGCGGCCAGGATGCCGGATTGCCGCATGGCGCCGCCGTACATCCGGCGAAGCCGCTTCGCCCGTTCGAAGAGGGCGAGATCGTTCATCATGAGCAGTGAACCGGCCGGCGCACCCAAGCCTTTCGAGAGACAGACCGACAGGGTGTCGAAGTGCTGGGCATAGGAGGCTGGTGGCAAGGTGGTGGCCGCGATGGCGTTGAATAACCGTGCACCGTCCAAATGCATCGGGATGCCATGGGTGGCCGCCACCGCGCGAATACGTTCAATCGTCGCCAGCGGATAAATCGTTCCACCGCCACTGTTATGGGTGTTCTCCAGGCAGATCAGCCCTGTTTGAATGGTATGCGGGTCTGAGGGGCGGATAGCTGCCTCAACCTGCTCCGCTGAGATGAGCCCTCGAGTTCCCGCGACCCAATGGAGTTGGACGCCTGCCAGTGCTCCGGCGGCGCCCTGCTCGTAGCGGACGATATGTGCGGTCTGCTCCACGATGACCTCTTGGCCCGGTTGCGTGTGGAGGCGAATGGCGAGTTGATTGCCCATGGTGCCGGACGGCACGAAGAGCGCGGCCTTTTTCCCGAACATGGCGGCCGCCATGTCCTGGAGGCGATTGACGGTAGGATCTTCTCCGTACACGTCGTCTCCTACCTCAGCCGCGGCCATGGCTTTTCGCATGGCGTCGGTGGGTTTAGTGACGGTATCGCTGCGTAGGTCGATCATGACAGGTTCGTGAACATGGTATGAGGTCGTTCGTTTGGCGCATTCTAGCAAATTTTCTCCTTGCGTGGGAGAGGTTCTCACGGCAGGATGCCCATCCTATGGCGTGGCTTCGAGATGTGCTTCCCTCGGTGACCGATGCAGAACCGGACGAAGCCGTCCCGGTGGGCTGGGCCTTCCTCTATTTTTTCTGCCTCCTCTGCGGGTACTACATCCTGCGGCCTGTACGCGATGAGATGGCGATCCAGGGAGGTGTGCAGCACCTGCCCTGGATGATGACCGCCACCTTCGTCACTCTTCTATTGGTGACGCCCCTGTTCGGATGGCTCTCCGCCCGCGCCCCGCGATATCGGTTGTTGCTGACGGTGTACGCATTTTTCGGCCTCAACTTGATCTTGTTTTTTGTGGCGATGACGAGCCACCTGTCTCCCCAGTGGGCCGCCCGCACATTCTTCGTCTGGCTATCCGTGTTCAATCTGTTCGTCGTGTCGGTATTCTGGAGTTTCATGGCCGATCTGTTTACGCCGACGCAAGGCGTCAGGCTGTTCGGCGTGATTGCCGCCGGCGGCAGCATCGGCGCGATGGTCGGTCCGCTACTCACGACCGGACTCACCTTCGTCGTCCCGGTTCCCGCATTGCTGCTTATCTCGGTCGGATTTCTGGTGGCCTGCGGGTTCTGTATTTACCGGCTGGATCGATGGGCGATGGCGCGACCTTCTGGTCAGATCAGTCGGCAGGGTGAACCGATTGGCGGGAGTATCTGGGCGGGGGTCAGGTTGGCGCTCTCGTCGCCCTATCTTCTGGGCATCTGTCTCTATCTGTTGTTGCTGACGACGACCGCGACGTTCTTGTATCTGGAGCAAATGCGGTTGGTCAGTGAGCAGATTCCCTCCCCGCAAGGTCGTACCCGCTTGTTTGCGCTTATCGATTTGGTTGTGAACGTGTTGACGTTCCTCGTTCAGATGACCGTCACGAGCCGTATGATCAGTCGGTTTGGGTTGGTCTCGGCGCTTGTCGTACTTCCCGTTGCAAGCGCCGTGGGGTTTAGCCTGATTGCCGTCATGCCGTTCCTCGTCACCTTTGTGCTCTTTACTATCGTGCGGCGAGTCGGGGAATATGCCATCGCCAAGCCTGCTCGCGAGGTGTTGTTTACCGTGGTGAGTCGGGAGGAGAAGTATAAGGCCAAGAACTTTATCGATACCGCGGTTTCGCGCGGAGGCGATGCGACGACGGGGTGGATGGTGAGCGGGGTGAAAGCCTTGGGTGTCACGGCGGGGCAGATGGCATGGGTTCTGGTCCCGCTGGCTCTGTTCTGGGGATGGGTCGGCTGGCGCGTTGCCCGTGAGGAAGAGGGGCGAAGACTTCTGGCGATCTCGGGCGGTTCGGCCTAGTCCTGTTTACTGTCAGAAAAAACGCATGGTATAGTCGCTCGTTCGTTCAGCCGCATGGATCGTGTTGGGTCACGTTGTACGTCTCACGAGGTTTAAAATGCCAGAAGTTCCAGTTAAGCTTTACATCGATAAGATATTGAAAGAATGTCGTAATTCTGTTCGTCATCTTGCGTTGATCTCAGGCCCTGTAAAAGAAAAAGCGCTACGCGCAATGGCAGATCGATTGGCGGCTGACGAAGACATCATTCTGGCGGCCAACGAGAAAGATGTGGATGCGGTCGGGAAGTCTTTTGAAGCCGACGTCATGAAAGACCGGATGAAAGCGGCCGTCGCGCGCTTGCGTATGACGCCAGACGATATCAAGGACATGGTTGAGCGCCTTCGCATGATCGCAGACTTGCCCGACCCGGTCGGTGCCGTGACGTCTCGCTGGGAACGACCGGACGGGCTACAAGTCAGCCGTGTGCGCGTTCCGATCGGGGTGATCGGTGTCATCTCAGAGATGAGTCCACTCATTACGGTGGAATCGATTGCGCTCTGTTTCAAATCGGGCAATCTCTGTGTGTTTCGTGGCGCGCCGGAATGGGGTCTGACGCAACAGGCGATCGGGACGGGACTGCGCGAAGCTGCGGAAGCGAGTGGGGTGCCGGCCGGCGCATGGATCATCATCGACCGTCCGGAGAAAGAGGTGGCGGTCGAGTTGATCCGATCCGGCAAGAGTCTCGATGCGATTATCCCACGTGGCGGAGCCGGCCTCCGTAAAGCTGTGGTCGAACAGGCCAAGATGCCGGTGCTCTGCAACGATGGCGGACTCACGTATATGTATGTGGATGCCGACACCGATATGCCGATGGCGCAAAACGTGGCGATTAGTTCTAAAGTGCAGAAGGTGATTGCGTCGAACTCGATGGACACGCTGCTGGTGCAGCAGGTCATCGGGCGACAGTTTCTCCCCCCATTGATTAACCGCAT
The DNA here is from genome assembly GCA_030684575.1 of Nitrospirota bacterium. Classification (NCBI taxonomy): domain Bacteria; kingdom Pseudomonadati; phylum Nitrospirota; species Nitrospirota bacterium. Next base: position 159,560 of record JAUXVD010000016.1, read on the forward strand.
GCTCGAAGAGTTCAAGGTCGAGGTCCGAGCCTGCCCCAAGACGATGGCTTTGATGGGGCAAATGGCGATGACCGGACATGCCTCCATCATCCCGGCTAAGGAGGAAGATTGGCAGACCCAATTCCAGGGGCCTGTGCTGGCGGTCAAAATGGTGGCGAACCTGGATGAGGCGTTGGCGCATATCGTGGCGCATGGCCCCTGTCTCACTGCCGTAATCGCGACGACGAGTTATGAGTCGGCCATGCGGTTCACGCGCGAAGTGGATGCCAGCGCCGTCTTCGTGAATGCGTCGTCCCGTCTCAATGCCGGCGACAGCTACGGGATGGGCGCCGATATCGGGCTCAGTGGCTCGCGCCTCCATGCCAAGGGGCCGATCGGGCTTGAGCAATTGACCTGTGAAAAGTATGTGTCGTTCGGCTCAGGTCAGTTGCGTTTCCCGCACCCGGTGCCGGAAACATATTTTGACGCCATCATGCTGAAGAGACCGTAGGCGCCTGCTGAACAGGCTCTCCAGCTTCGTTCTCGGCTCATCGAAATCCTCAACGTACCCCAAGGGTACGCCTCCGGTTTCGACTCACCTGCGGCCTCGCTGGAATACTCGTTGCGCAGGCGGGCAGAGGCTGCAGTAATGACTAACGACTCACGGTTGCCATCGCTCCACTCACATCTGGCTTGGTGGGGTCTCCGGCAGTTTACGTCGGACGAGGCCTATTTCCAATGGCAGCGGGAGACGCTCTCTTCCGAAGACCTCACAACATTACATCGGCTGGTGGAGCAGAAGCGTCGTGGATCTGCTGCCGACGAGATCGCATTCTACGATGCCACGGCCCATCCGAATATCCTGCCGGTTCTGTATAGTCAACGGTACGATTATTATCTCGCCATCGGCCTTCGGGTCGCGGATCGCCTCGGCGAGGCCCGCTCCATCTTGGATGTGGGCTGTGGGGTCGGCATTCTCACGACGTTCTATGCGGAGCAGTACCCTGACAAGAGCTTCGTCGGAATCGATCGCTCGCCTGTCTCGATTGCTCGCGCACGAGAACGAGCGCAGGCGCTGGGGCTGACCAATGTGCGGTTCGACTGTCTCGATCTCGATCACACCGATTCTAATCCCTCCTATGATCTGATCCTTGCCACGCATGCTCTGGTGCAGGCCGAACAGGACCCTGGTCTTCCCAGTCGCAGTTGGAACACCTTCGAACGTGTCAGCGAGAGTCAGCCGCAGGCAGCCTTTGAGGGGCGAACAGGAATCGGTGCGAGGCTTGATTGTCTGAGTGCACGGCTTTCGATCAATGGGCGCATGATCCTATTTGAGAAAACCAGACAGCTGGCGAGGCGAATCCCGTTGCAACGGGCTGTGGCTGCACGAGGGTTTGATCTGATCGAGCCGCCTGAATTGATTCGTTACCGACTCGTCGAGGAAGTTGCCGACGATGGCCCTCTGTACCTGTTGGGGAGGGGAATATCGCATCCCCTTCATTGGGATGAATCCCCAGAACCAGACGAAGGTTGTCCGTTCGATCGAGCGAAGCTGGAATCAGGCTTAGCCGATCCTGGCGCGCCGCTCTATGAGAACCATTGGCCTTCTGCACAGATGGTCTGGGAGCAATTACGCGAGAAGAAGGTTCTTCGCGAGACCACGAGGCAGGAGCCGGACGGACGTCAACTGCATGTCGAGCTTGGGCAGGCATTGGAGGGAGTGTATCTCTATTGCGCCAACACCTTGGATCAACGCCAGTTGGTGCTTGTTGAGCCAGCCAGCAAGGCCATGTTGGAATCGTACTATCGAGAGATTGCCCGCGGCGAGCCTTAGCAGGATGCGTTCATCGGCTGCGGTCTTGTTGGAAGGTTTTTTGAGCATCCGCTGGAATGTGCGCATGCAGGTGAGCCAGATTCGTTCAGGACCGAGGGACGGCTGTCCGCACGCTATGCTTGATGGCGAGCACGAGGAGATTATTATCGCGGATTGCGTAGATAATCCGATAGTCGCCATCGCGGACTCGATAGAGATGGTCTTCGCCTTCGAGCGTGGTGACGCCTGGGGCGCGCGGATGATTCTTAATGGCATTGAACCATTTTACGAGGGCCTTCCGAAGCGGCTTTTCAACTGCTCTGAGTTGTTGTTCGGCTGGTGGGGCAAGGAGAATGGTGGCGATCATCTGGTACTATCAGAGTCCTAATTCTTTCAGAATCGCATCGAGCGACTGAGCGCCCTTCTTGTTGGCCTGGGCTAACGCGGCTCGGGCATCGACAAGATCGATACGGTTTTCGAGCGCCTCCAGGAGTCGCAGGTCCTCGATGGGTACGACCGCGGCGACCGCTCGGCCACGTCGGCGCAGCAGCACACGTTCGCTGCTGAAAGCGGCACGGTTGATCGCATCGGCAAACGCCTCACGCTCTTTATTGCCTTCTGGATTTCCCATCACGCTCCTCCGGATGTATCCTGCTGTCGGATGGACAGATTCTTCGAGTCATGCAAGCTGTACAGGGGGCAGGAAGCGAAGTCAACCGACGAGAGCAGGTCGCGGCCCTATTCCAATTTTTTTGTAATTGGGGTATGAAGAGGGGGTGGCGATTGCATCGCGGTCCCACATGACTCATCCACATATTAGAGGAGAGACTCCATGGCTAAGGGCATGACGCAGAAGAAAAATACCAAGAAGAAACCTGCCACGACGGTGAAGGAAAAACGCGCCGCTAAGGTTGCCAAGAGGAAGTAAGACCGTCTGCGTTTCGTCCGTCCTGGCCGAAGCCACACACGCTGCGCCCATCGGTGTGCGTTAGCAACATGCCGGCGCACGTCGATGGTTGCGCGCTAGTCATCATTCCTTCAGTGTAGAATCCTGTCTTCAAGACCGCACCAGGCAAGGCTTCAGCTGACAGAAGTATTATTGCCGCCGTTGACTGGAGGAGAACGTCGGGCCCGAGGGATGACTATTGGGTTTAATCTCCTTGAAGGGCAGCGCGAGATGATGCCCCGATCACTTTTTCCGGTAGACGTTCAGTCCGACTTTTTCTTCACGGTCAGGAATGGTCACATTCCCCTCTGTTGAGGCGATGATGATCGTCTTCCCTGAAGCCGATGGTCCGAACTCTTTGGACAGGTCGACTTTGATGGTCAATATGGTTCCTGCAATGGTCATCTCGACGTTTTTCATGCGGTGGCCTTTCAGTGATGGATCAAGCGAGAGAATGCGCTGTCAGAATAATAGTGCATCCTGTACCGCGGACGGGGGAGGAAGTCAATTGTGACGCGCCGCAGGCCGTCTCTGCTAGACGCTTATCCTCCCGCACACACCGGGCGAAATCCGGCATTGGTTAAGATGCGGGAGACAATGTCCCGTTGATCCCCTTGCACTTCGATCCGGCCCTCCTTCACCGTGCCTCCGGCGCCACAAGCTTTCTGCATGTCTTTCGCAAGGGCCTCTTTTTCGGCCAGACTGATGCCGGTGAAACCCGTGACGACCGTTACGGTCTTCCCGCCTCGGTGTGCGGTCTGGCGAATGATATCCACCCGCCCACGGCTTTTCTTCGGTGAGGGCGGCGCTACCTCGCCAGTTGTGACTGAGGTCTTGCCTTCTGGAGCCAGAGGGAGGTCCATGCTCTTCAGGGTTGCAAATGGACTCTTCCAGGGGATGGGTTCACCAGTGGTAGGAAGGCGTTTCCTGTCTTTCATCGCGATACCCGCATTATCGTCCAGATGGTGTGGCAGGCTGTTTCAGCAGCGTCAATTCCATTTGCACATTGTGCTCTCCATCCGCCATCCAGATCTGTCCTTCTTGAATGGTGCATTGCAGTTGCATGCTGGGCATGGCCAGTTGAGCTAAGGCACGGCTCCCGTCGAGCGGAAGGTTCATCACGGTCAGATTCGTCAACCGTTCAAGGGTGGCCAGATTTTTCTCCCACCATTGATCGGCGCCACGTCCGCCATAGGTATAGAGGTAGACCTGCTTTGCGCGGCCGCAAGCTTGGCGAATGGATTTTTCATCCGGCTGGCCCACCTCGATCCAGAGGTCGATGGCGCCCGTCAAATCCTTGAGCCAGAGTGCAGGCTCTTCCTCGGTACTCACCCCACGGCCAAACGACAAGGCCTCATGCCCATGGAGGGCAAAGGCGAGCAGGCGCACCATCATGCGTTCGTCGGTTTCGGATGGATGGCGTGCCAGGGTCAGCGCATGGTCCTCATAGTACTGGCGGTCCATGTCGGAGATTTGCAGCGTCGCTTTATAAATGGTGGCGTTCGAGGCCATGGAGTGGTGGATCCTCTGTTTATCGAGCGATACGAGTCGAAGGAGCCGGCAGCAGTCGTTCACATATCTTTATACGCGATATACCAGCCTTCAACTCGCTCTCGTGCCCAGGGCGTTTTCCGAAGAAAGGTGAGGCTGGATTTCACGCTAGGGTCGTGGAGAAAACACCGGATCGGGACGCGTTTCCCCATTTCAGCCCAGCCATACTTCTCGATTAACTCCGTAATGATGGTTTCGAGCGTGATCCCGTGCAAGGGATCGCGGGGATGCGTGATAGGAGGTGGCTGGCTCATGGAGCGAAAGTTAGACGTTGAAGCGGAAGTGCATAACGTCGCCGTTCTGAACCACGTATTCCTTGCCTTCCAGCCGCATCTTCCCTTTTTCTTTCGCGCCCGCTTCGCCCTTGCAGGCGATGAAGTCGTCGTAGCCGATCACTTCTGCGCGGATGAAGCCTTTCTCGAAATCGCCGTGGATGACGCCGGCCGCTTGTGGGGCCGTATCGCCGATATGAATGGTCCAGGCACGGACTTCTTTCACGCCAGCGGTAAAGTAGGTTTGCAGACCCAATAATTGATAGGCCGCGCGAATTAGTCGGTTGAGCCCCGGCTCGGCCATACCGGCATCGGTCAGGAATTCCAGCTTCTCTTCGTCCGACAGCCCGGAGATTTCCGACTCCAGCGCTGCGCAAATGGCGACGACCGGCGCCCCTTCGCGCACGGCGAATTCTTCCATACGGGTGAGGAGGGGATTATTGGCGAATCCCTTTTCCGCTACATTGGCCACGTACATGACGGGCTTGATGGTGAGGAGACAGAGCGGTTTCAGCAAGGCCATCTGTGCCGCATCCAGCTTCATCGTGCGGGCCGGCTTGCCCTGGTTCAAGCAGATCGCGACTTGTTCCAGGATTTCGCCCAGCTTCACGGCATCTTTGTTGCCGGCGCGCACGAGTTTTACGTTTTTCTCCTGCGCCTTTTCCACGGTGGTCAGGTCTGCCAGCGCGAGTTCTGTCACGATGGTCGCAATGTCGGAAATCGGATCGACCTTGCCGGCCACGTGCACCACGTTATCGTCTTCAAAACAGCGCACGACATTCACGATCCCGTCGGTTTCACGAATGTTGGCCAGGAACTGGTTGCCCAAGCCTTCACCCTTCGAGGCTCCGGCGACCAGACCGGCGATGTCGACAAACTCGGTGGTGGCATATTGCATTCTCTGAGGGGTGACGATATCGGCGAGCGCCTGCATCCGCGCATCCGGCACTTCCACAATACCGACGTTCGGCTCGATGGTGCAGAAGGGATAGTTCTCTGCTGCGATCCCTGACTTGGTCAGGGCATTGAAGAGGGTAGACTTCCCCACGTTGGGCAGCCCGACGATTCCGCATTTCACACTCATGGTAGTTCCTTCATATTCATGGCGATGCCGTTTGTTCTATGACCATTTCCAACGTGCCGTAAGGCGGAGAGGGGAAGGAAAGGGGGTGGCGCATTCTACTGTTTCAAGGGGAGTCCGGTCCACCCCTCTCTGTCCGTATGCGGAGCAGCCCGTTTGGCGGGGTCGGGGTGATCAGGCGAGCGGAACCGGTGGCGCAGGGTTTTGCCGGCAGCCTAGAGGGTGGCGACTACAATGCGTATTAAGCCTGAGATATCATTGCCGTCGGTGGAGGGTGTGACATGGTTCGTGATGCGTTGATAGCCTGCTTCAAGAGAGATCAACGTGGTGCCCTCCGGTGAACCCTGGAAGTTCCAGGCGAGTATCCCTTTTCCGCCCACTTGTTCTGTATCAATCAGCCCGTCGCTCGACCGCGTCCCGGCGTAGTTGCCCATGGCACTGATCAAGAGGCGCTGGCTTTGCCTGTATTGCATCGCGACCGATGCTGAAGGTGAAAGGATCCGGACGCCTGACCAGTCCTGTATCTCTTCTCGATACCCTAGTCCTGGAGAAATCGTCAGGGTGTTCACCGGCCGGAAGGCTGCTGTCACCATGTGCATTCTCACAGTGGTGTCGGTCCCACTGCGAAGAAGATCGTTTCCGAGGCTGTAACTTGAGGCGAGCCGCGCATTCCAGCTCATGCTGTTATAGGCGAGCGCACTTTCCAGCGTATGGGCCAGTGATCGCTGAGGAGCGATGTTGAGGGGCTCAAGTGCACTCGATAAGGAATTACGGGCGTAGGTCAGGGTGAACTCCGGTAGGTCTGGAGGCTTCCAGGCGAGACCGGCTCGTCCATAGGTCTGCTCCAGTTTGGCGCGGGTGGAGTCTCCATCCACATTGTTCCACTGTTGTCCGATCGTGCTCCGCAGTGTCGTCCGTCCGAACTTCCATTCCCCCCATAATTCACGCTGGGCTTGGTCCGGCCCGTTCAGGAAGGCTTGTCCGGCCGATCGGTATCTCATGCCATAACGGACTGGTCCGGTCGTGCCGGTCAGACCGAGCCGGACCATGCGTTGCGAGGTGTCGCGTGTGTCGCCGGGAATTCTGCTTTGAAGCCAACCGGCCCCTCCCTGACTCCTGGCCAACTCCGTCTCCGTTACGAAGGCCCCGTTTAGCCAGGTGGTTGAAGACAGGATTCCGTGTGTGCGGGGCTGGTTCGTCTCAGGAGCCAGGTCGCGGAGGCGGGAAGAGGCGACAGGCGGCGCAAAGTAGGTTGGGGTGAGGCTGCTTTGGTAGAGGGGAGGAACGGCTTGCTTTGAAGGGGCTTGTGCGACATGGTCACTGAAGATATCGGCCCAGCGCTGAGAGAGGGAATCCGCGATGGGCTCGTCGCCCGCCCGGGCCTGCGAAGCAAGCAGGACCAGTAACAGCGGCAGGGCTAAATGGCCGAAAGTGCGCATCGTTCACATGATCGGGTGGTCCGGATCACTATGAACTCTATCACTCAATGACTAGAGCGCAAGGTTTTGATCAAACAGTGCCAGGCAGGGTTGGATAAAGGGGCCATGGAATGAAGTCAGGGTGAACTATGGGGAATGGAAGAGGAATCTATCGGCAACGTGCACGTGTTTCCAAGGAAGAATGAGAGACGAAGGACTGCCCGATCGAAGAGAGCCGGATGGGCCGAGTCACCGCTCGCAGGGAAGGAGGGCAAAAGGCATCCTCCATCCAGAGGAGGTTCCTCATCAGATGATGGCCGTAGTGTCCCCTTCTCGATCTCGTACAAGTGGCGAAAGGTCGGTGCTTTGACGCCGGCCTGTCTCCTGATCCATGCCAGCTCAGAGGATGCGAAGAAGTGACGGGCATGGTCCAGTGAGGTTCATGCGGAGAAGTGAATGATGCGGTTGTCGGGTTATGCGCATAAAGAGTTGAGCTGTGGCCTTGTCTGCCTCAGCCATCAAGCCGAGGCCTTCGGTGCGGTGTGGCCGGACTCCGATCTTGTCAACGTATAGGGACCGCAGCTCACCTTTTCTGAACCGGTAGCGTAGTAGGCGATAACACCGTCGAACTTGTGGCCATCCCCAACCAGCTTAAAGGTATAGGTGCCGCGGGCTGTATTGGTCTGATCGCTGTGAACATAGGTGGCGGTTAGTAGGAGGTTCTTGAAGCTCCCCGTCACGTGAAAGACCTGTCCGACATCCGGTCCTGAGGTAGATGTGACCGTTGCGGCGATGTTATGTCCCTGCCGAGAAATGATCCAGACCCGCGTCACCTCTATTCCACTCACCTGCGCCGTTCCATACCACCGACCCTCGATTTTCACGTCGTGGTAGACCAGATTCTCGTACCATGGCAAGACGACTTTCACGGTAAATTGTCCGATGATCAGGACGATGCCTGACACAATGAGGCCGGTCAGGGCGCCGATGCCTATTGTCCATGTAATATGTTCCATCACAATTCCTCCGGACTTTCTTAAAGGCAGACCTGCAACAACGCTGCACGATCAGTATCTGAGGTGCAGAGGAGTGACTCCGCCTTCACTCGTGAGCGACAGGCCTCGTGAGACATTCAATCTCTGCGGGGTTTCCAGGGGGATATCCACGGTATGTGCCGTCGTGACGGCAGAGGGATGGTGAATCATTCCGTGTGACCCTGATGGACAGCTACTGTGGTCTCTGCCATGGCCTGTTCAGCCAGAGGGCATCAGCGAGGACACAAGCGAGAGTGACCAAGTAAACGGTCGACCCACGTAATATGCAGCACGTTCTCTTTCAAGCGGTCGAGCGTGGGACGGCTGAGTGTTTTTGCCGCAACTTTGTCGCCATCTATCGGGTTCGTGACGGATTCTACACTGGAGTCTATTCGATCTCCAGGGGAATGGCAGCATGACGTGATGATGACTTTGAAGCAGGGGCCAGTTGAGTCTGTGTGAGGAAATCAGTCAGAGGCTGGATGCTATGCGGTCGTACCGGAGGTTCGTGGCGATTGAAAATCTGTTCAATGGCGCTGCCAGCAGTTCCATCCCTCATGCGTCAGTAGACGACTGATGAAGCCGGTGGGAGGATCGTCTTGTGTCGGGCCACGGAATCAAGGTCGGCTTCTTAGGCGGCGCGAGAGCGATTTCTCTGCATCGTCTTGCTCACGCCGCTCTTGAGCACAATTTCGCAAATGTGATCGAGCCGCTCGATATGTTCGTAAGCGGACCATGGATCTCTCGCAACCGCACAGACGCCATGGTTGGCCTGCCCCACGATATCGAAGGCAAGAGCCCCGTCATGTTCGAGGCCGAAACATGCAGCCGTGGTGTCCGCCAATTCACGCGATAAGGCCGGCAATGCGGGCACCGTCGGTCCCACCCTGGTATAGCGAGAGATTTCAGGAAATTCTGCGCTGATGGCCTGCAGGTCGAAGCCTGCATAGATGGCGGCCACGATGTGCGTAGCATGGACATGCACGACCGTCCTGGTTTTTGCCGTATCGCGCTGCAAGTTCCAATGCATCCAGAGCTCTCCGGATGGTTGCTGCCCGTCCTGCACCATGGGAACGAGTTCGCCCGTCAGTGAGTCTTTTACAATCTCGAGCCGCACGACATGCTCCGGATGTACGATGGTCTTCCGCCATCCGGAGGGGGTAATGAAGAGATGCGTTCCCTCTCGTTTCCGCAGGCTAATATTCCCGTCTCTCGTCGTAATCCAGCCGCGCTCGTACACGCGCCTCATGACATCGCCGATGGCTGTCAGCATGTTCGCTCCATAGAGAGGTGACTTCTACGAGCACGTATCGGCATGTTTCGTCATGCACTTGAGTGCTGAAGGGCATGAGGCGATGGGCTGCGCGCGTCATGTTCGCTTCCGCTTGTCTGTCTTGAGGTTCGCTCTGGCATACGTGCCTCGTGTGCGGCGAGGGATAGGAGCGAGGACCCAGCGTGCGCCTTAGCGCTGAAGCATGGCGAGGAGAAGGCGTCCACTAGGGTCGTCCTGTGAGGGCTGGATGCGTTGAAGCCCAAGGCGTATTCCCGGCGGGATTAGGGTAAGGGTGACTTCAAAGCCCTCTTCTGTTCTGGCATGCTCAACCGGGTTGCCTGTAGTCATGGGGGCGCACCTAATGCGGGAGTCGGTTCTGCCTCAGTCTCGACATCGCCCACCCATACGAGAAGCCGCTGGTGTCCACAGGCATGGTGCATTCAACAGTCGAAGGTACGTAAACGTCTCTCCCGAATCGATCAATCGCATAGCCGGGGCTGATGTGCAGAGATCTGCCGACAAATAGTTTCCGGTAGGTCTCGCGGGAGCTGGCCGAGACTATGCGAGCTGAGTGCAGGGCCAGGAGAAGACCCGGATGGCTGGTTTGACCCAGCCTGAATGTTGCAGGGTTTCTGCGCACCAGGCCTTGACTGCGCCGGCGACCTTGTCACGTTGAGCTGGTTCGAGCGAGACCAGGATGACACTGTTTATTCCAGGATAATACGAGATCCCCTCCGCCGGCCCTGATTGTCCCGTCCCGACGGTTTCGGGAATTTCTGTGTAGGCCATGACCTCGCACGTCCGCAATAATTCTTGCACGCGATCTTTCAGTGACGTACGAAACACGATCATCAGCATGTCCATGGGTGACCTCGCAAAAGGTGAGGGGCGACTATATCAGCATTTCGATCGATCTCGGAAGGCGTAGGGGAACGTCGCGCGGCTGGTGTCTCTAGGTTTTTGGTGTATCGGGTATCTCTTGTTGCGCAAAACCAAAAAACTAGAACGACCAGATAAACGACATGAACCAGACCCAGATCCCCGCCACATGCCGCGACACACAGGATCAGAAGAACTGAGGCTCAATCTTTGTTTTTGAGTCGGTACAGGGTGAGGCCTATGAGCGCGACCGCGCAAAACCAGGCCCCCGCATAGAATGTGATGGGTGCGCCAAACTGGTCCCACAAGAGTCCTGCCAGCACGCTGGCAATCAGCATAGCCAGGCCGCTTGCGAGGCTGAAGGCGCCATAGGCCGTCCCTCGAAGATCGGCTGGCGCCGTGGCTGTGACCATCGTGGCGAGTAAGCCTTGCGTCATACCCATATGAAGGCCCCACAAGCCGACGCCCAATAGGACCATGCTCCAGTGATTGCTCGTAGCCAAGACCACATCGGCCGCAATCAGCACGAGAAGACCGAGTGTGAGCAGCCTCATGTGACTCATCTGATCGGAGAGCTTGCCGAAAGGATAAGCCGATAGGGCGTAAATCAGATTCATGGCCACCATGACCAACGGAACCAGGGCAATGGGAATTCCCCCTTGCTGCGCGCGGAGGACCAGAAAGGCTTCACTGAACCGGGCCAGCGTGAAGATGGCTCCGATGCCGACCACCCACCAATAGGCTGGCCGCAGCCGGGTCAGATTGTCCCATCGGATGGGATTCTTTCGCGTGGCGGTCTGTCGATGCTCAGGTTCATGGATCCCAAATAACAAGAGCGCTACGGCCATGAATCCCGGCAACACTGCTACCCAGAAAATGGCCCTGAAATCATTGGCCCACAATAGCATCAACGCGACCGCAAGCAGGGGGCCGAGGAATGCCCCCACCGTATCGAGCGACTGCCGCAAGCCGAACGCGGCACCCCGGAGATGTGGTGGCGCGAGGTCGGCCACCAATGCATCCCGTGGTGCGCCGCGCACACCTTTTCCGATTCTGTCCAGCAGGCGAGCGGCCAAGACCAGGCCAACTCCCGAGGCGACAGCAAAGAGAGGCTTGGTACATGCGCCCAGGGTGTAACCGAACAAGGCGAGCCCCTTTCGCTTGCCCCAATAGTCGCTCAGTGTGCCGGAAAAGACTTTGACGACCAGCGCCAGAGATTCGGCAAGCCCTTCAACAAGGCCGACCGCCAACGTGCTGGTCCCCAGCACCGTGACCATGAACAATGGCAGCAGGCTATGGATCATTTCCGACGAGATGTCCATGAGCAAGCTGACGAAGCCCAATACCCAGATCCCCGAGGGGATCTGGCGCAGGGAATGCTCAACCTGTGACTCACCCTTCATCGTTCAGACCTTCTATGAGATCCATATGCGGCTCGACGATACATCACGAAGGGGTTTCTGTCCTGGCTTCATATCATGGACATCGTGGGTGGGCTAGAGTACGCCGCCATGTTTCCTGGTTTCCAACAAGTTCGTGAAATAGAAGAAGCGACGGGCATTGTCCAGTGAGAACCATGCTGAGGAGTGGACGACGGTGTTGCATCGTTGTCGTGTCGAAGAAGCTGATAGCAGATTTCCCCTGCTTGCTTTCTGATGTCTACCGCTTGATCAAAGATGGATTTTCATGCTGGATAGGCCTTGACCCCTTGAATGATCAATGCATGAGGCAGGCCAACTCCAAGTGCTGGTTACTGAAACAGTCTTACGGACTGAGTCTCTTGCGGGCCAGTGTACTGCATCATCGGAGACTGATCCAACATTTTGTCGATGATCCAGGAGCCTTGTGTGAGGGGGTAGGCGAGTGTCGCTGATTTGTGTATTTTATGCTGGTCTCGTGAGGATCGACAGCGGGGCAACCAGGGAAGTCTTATGAACTGGAAGACCGGCTATGTTTTGGGTTTGAACAGGTCTGCGAGATGGGCGAAGGGGGTGAAGGTCGAGGGCTGATCTGGCTTACGGGCCGGCGGCGCTTCAGCAAATGGGTCGGCCACCTGACTCCGCTGGTGTTCATTGTCGTGACAGTAGAGACAGAGTAATTCCCAGTTGCTCCCGTCAGGCGGATTGTAGTCGTGGTTATGATCCTTATGATGGACCGTGAGCTGGCTTAACTTCTTGCCGTCGAACTCGCGTCCGCAGTGCCCGCAAATCCACGGAAACAGTTTGAGAGCCTGCTCACGATAGTTCTGCTTCTGCGGACTTTGGTTGCCTGGAGCCATGCGACCCTCCCGGAGGACGTCCCTCCGTTACAGCAAAATTCTATTACGAGAGAGGTGGGAAGGTCTACCCGTATGCCGCAACCTGTGTGATGGCACGATTAGATTTGCCCGCATGTTACAGCTGCGGAAGGTTGAGCTCATCGCGTAGCGAGCATGAACAAGGCAATGCACAGGGCCACCACGGACAAGATCGTGGCGGCGAAACAAAGGAAGTACATCTGTTGATGCCTTCGCGCTGCAATCGAGGCTCCCTGCTCCATTGCCAGCAGGGCATGCTGGATCTGCTCCGCCAACTCCTTGATGTGGGCATCATTCTTCGATGTGGCAGCCTGAAGCTCTGTGATCTGTTGTTGAAGCAACTCCGGCTGATTTGTGGCAGTCGCAGCGCTTTTCCTGGTAAAAACGGGCGCAGCGGCGGACACGATCGTCCCGATGTGAGGGAGGACGGCTTTGACTAGGGGAAAGAGCCAGGCTGGCATGTGTCAGTCCTCACGATGAAGTTTGCTGCAGTTTGCCATGCAGTTGAGCAAGGCGGCCTTGTTCCTGAGCTAGGGGATGACGTTCGGGAGTGGGCCACGTGGGGGTGGCTCCTCAAATATGACGACCTCGACCCGTCGGTTTCTGGCACGGCCCTCCTCCGTGGCATTGTCTGCGACCGGCCTGAATTTTCCGTATCCGACGACCTGGACACGAGCGGGGTCCACCAGCATCGCATCAATAATATATCGAGCCACGGTGGCGGCGCGCGCCGCCGACAGTTCCCAGTTCGTGTCGAATTTATCTTTCAGGCGGGGACCGATAGGACGATCGTCGGTATGGCCTTCGACTCTGATTCGATAGGTAGGGTGCTGCGCGAGGATCTCGACGATATCCTGAAGCCCGCTACGGTTCGTCGAGTCCAGATCATCCTCTCCGAATCCGAACAGCACCGCCCGTTTCAATTCGAGGCGGGTCAATTCCAGTAATCTCCCAGTCGCATCCTTATAGGCCGCGCGAACCGACTCGAGCTCTTGAGCGTCCTTGCGATGCTGCTCCGCGCTCTCGGCACGATCCCTGGCAGTGCGCTCATCATAGGCGTTACGCATCGCGGCAACTTTATCGTTGCACTCTTTCATGGAAATCATTGTGAGCGGTGGAGCGGTCGGGTCACTGGCACAGCCGATGAGGGTGAGTCCAACCATTGCCATGCTTGCAGTCCTGATCTGTGTGCGCCAGATCTCTCGAAACTTCGGAGCCATTCTGTCCTCCCTGGTTGCCCGGTTATTGGTGCTCGATTCTCATTGTTAAACCTCGCCACTGGCAACCCTGCGATCGTCAGGCAAGGCCTCTTGGATTCGAGCGTTGCGACAATCTGCGGCCTGGCCAACCGATCTGACTGGTCAGGCAGCATCAGTCCTAGAACCATGATGAACCCTGCCTGACCCTTACGCAATTCTGTTTGTCTAGGCCATGGGAGAGGCGATTCAGGCTGGATGACGCTCAACGACACCCATCTCTATGCTCTATGGAAACGTGCTCCGCGTGAAGGGAGGTCTGCTATCTCGTCTAGTGACCGACGCAGAGTCATTCTGTTGGCCGGAGCATCAATTGACCGCAGTTTCTCGTGGGCGTACCATTAGAGCCTGACCGTTCCATCACATCCGCATGGGAGGAGGCTCTCGTGGAGAATCACGTTGAAGATCAGCCGGTCCTCAATCATATTCAGCGCCTTGTCGCAGAGGAGCACCGGCTGTATGAGCAAGGGGCGCTCCCCAAAGCCGATCGGAAGCGCCTCGCGAACGTCCAGGTGGAGCTGGATCAATGCTGGGATCTTTTGCGCCAACGGCGCGCGCTGCGCGATGTTGGGCTTGATCCTGACGAAGCGGAAGTGCGCCCGCCGCAAGTCGTCGAGAACTATGAGCAGTAGGGATTCATCGGCAGCACGTGGGCGAGAGTCTCTATGTGCCGCATTTTCAGATGTGATTTGCTGACTGGACTGGCCGCCAGGCCATATGCCAGAACATCGACCTACTTACCGGTGGTCCTGGGGCTTCATCCACAGACGCAACATGAACGCAGAGATTGTCCCCCTACAAAGGATATGTGCCTATAAGGTGCGGTCATGACCGAGCCACCGTTGGTGAGTTGGGTCGAGGCTGGACAGGCCTGCTCTGCGCGCTGGCGATCGGAATGGGGATCCCCACCCCCTGCACGCCTGGTCGCCGCCAACGACAGCATGACGGCCGACGCCGCCTATCGGCTGGCTTGCGAGGGAACCGCGTTGCTCTGGCGGGGCGACTTCCAAAATGCACGACAGTTGCTGAATGCGATGGCGCGTCGAGTCGACCGCAATCCTCCCAAGCCAGGCTCGTCGCCGGCTGAGGGCTTTCATTTACATCGGCAGGCTCAGTCTCAGCGCGCCCGTACATTGGGCATGTTGCTGGTGGCGCTCGACGAGGGTTATGAGATTCGCCTGCGTCGTGCTCCAGATCTGGCCGTAGCGTGCACCGAAGCGTACGGCCCAAGCGAAGGACCGACCGTAGTGTCGCTGCGCGAATTGCTCGGGTTGGTTGGCGCGCATGAATGGCGGAAGAAAGGCATAGAGATTCCTGCACTCAGTGGCCGCATCCACCCCCACTATGGTGTGTTCTCACCGACTCGCGGCGAGTATGTGGGCCTGGTCGCCGAGGCGCCCTTACCACCCTGTACGCGGGCGTTCGATATCGGGACCGGAACCGGCGTATTGGCTGCGGTGCTGGCCCGCCGCGGCATCTCGCATATCGTGGCCACCGATCAAGATCCTCGCGCCCTGATCTGTGCGCGTGAGAATCTTGCGCGGCTGGGTTTCACGGAGCGAGTGGAGGTGGTGCAGGCGGATCTTTTTCCGGAGGGCCTGGCTCAGCTCATCCTGTGTAATCCACCGTGGGTTCCGGCCAGGCCCAGTTCTCCCATCGAACAGGCGATCTATGATTTTGAAAGCCGCATGCTGCGTGGATTCCTCAATGGTCTCGCGTCACATCTGGAGTCGGGAGGAGAAGGCTGGCTTTTGCTCTCGGATCTTGCCGAACATCTGGAGCTGCGGACACGGGCAGAGTTACTCGTGGTTATTGAGAACGCGGGGCTCAGGGTGATCGGTAAGATCGATGCCCGGCCGAGTCACCCTCGGGTCTCTGACCACACCGACCCGCTCCATGCTGCCCGTGCGGCGGAAGTCACATCTCTCTGGCGCCTCGGAGTTCGCTAATGTGTGGCTTCATTGTGGCGGATAGGAACATCATGACCGCGGAACAGTATTGTTGTCGATGGCGCATCCATCTCGACGGATGAGGCTGAGGTAAACGCTCACACGGAATCCTCGCGCCGGACTTCCGTCGATCGTTGCCTCCATCCTATTCCTATTCCAGTCAGTGTTAGCCCATCGCAGTCCATATTTTTAGTGCGTTCTCACCTGTAAATGTCATGTCATCCTGTGTCGTAGAACTGCGTTCGAAGTAGAGGTGCAGCAATCCCCCTCCAAAGTGAGCTTCTCGGACGAGATCAAGATTGATGGCCACTTCACCGTTCCGTTCCTCATCCTGCACTTTTACGAACCTCATCACGCGCACCTCCTTGGTTGTTGTACAGATTGTCTGTCGTCGAGAGACCGAACAGTCTCGCTTCGGTGAGAAGCGTCAGCGTGAAAATATTCGGCTAGCAAGCCTGAGTCAATAAGGGAAGTGGGCTTGCCATCTGAAGGCTAGAGCAGGCCGCGTTCTATCTCTTGCAGGTAGATGAATTCTGGCATTTTCACGCCCGCCTGTCTTCTGATCTCAATCAACTCCGGGGACTCGAAAAAACGACGGGCCTTGTCCAGTGAGGACCAGGCTGAGAAGTGGACGATGCGGTTGGCTTCGTTGTCGTATCGAAGTAATTGGTAGCTGATCTCCCCCGCACGCTTTCTGATGCCTGCTGCTTGGTCGAATACGGTTTTCCATGCCGGATAGGCTTCGACTTCATGAATGATCAAGACATGTGGCATGTGCGCTCCAAGAGTTGGTGGTATGGGCGATTCTCTTCAAGAGGTTCGTTTGAGATTGCCCTTGTAGCAGAGCGTGGAACCTCCGTACTCAGGGCCTTCAGTCTATATCAAAGTCGGAGTTGTTCGCATCAGGCAAGCAGAGATGTGCCGTCTCGTCCGGTTGGGTGCCGGGCGTTCTCTGTATCGGTCCGGAAGGCGCTTGACACGGAAGTGTTCCTATCTATATGGTATGGACTCCTGAATGATAAATAATTCACGATGTCAGAGGGAGGCTGGGATGGATACGGTGAAGGTGTTCGATGTGTGGGTGGAGGTGCCGGGAAAGACCCTGCATTTTGATGTCATGACCGGCGACCAAAGTACTGCGCTCAGGTTGGCCAGTGAGTATCTGAAGGTGCAGGGATATGAGGCGGTCTCTGTGACGGCGGAGGAATGCCGCTTGTGTCACCAGGAGCCGCTGGCCATGTTCACGGAGCATCAGCAGCAGGAGTACCGGCAGTTGGGCGGATTCATCGTGCCGTTATCGGTATAGAAAGGGGGCGGCGATGGGCACAGAGCTACCCCTGCAGGGGGAGAAGTCAGCCGTCGATCATATTACGGTCGGACTGACCAAGATCGCGACGGCCTTACGAAGCCAAGCCTGGGAAGGAGGTACGGCGCGAAAGCTCACGCCGACGCAAGGGCAAATTCTTAGATTTCTGGCTGATCGTGAAGCCCAACCCGTTCGGCTGAATGACGTCGCGACAGAGTTATGTCTGACGGCGGCTACGGCCAGCGAAGCGGTCATGACCCTCGTGGAGAAGCAGCTCGTGCACAAAGCTCGATCGGCGGAAGATCAGCGGGTTCTCGTCATCACGCTCACGGCAGCAGGTAGACGAGAAGCACAGCGCGTCTCAGGATGGACCCAGGTTGTCCAAGCTGGAGTGAAGAGTCTGACGTCTGACGAGCAAGCGGTGTTCTTACGGGGCCTCACTAAAGTGATTCACTCCCTGCAAGAGCAAGGGACGATCTCGGTCGTGCGGATGTGCGCCGGCTGCACCTATTTTCAACCACATGTCCATACTGATGCCGCGAAACCGCATCATTGTGGATTGATAAACAGGGCGATCGGTGAAGGCCAGTTGCGGCTCGATTGTCCGGAATTTATACCAGGGGCTGAGATCGAACAGGCCCGTCGATGGGAGAAGTTTCTGGGGAGCAGGGAGGGGCGGTAAGCCCTATGTATTATCAATATAAGGAGGACGGTAATGATGCAGAGGAATGTAGTGAGCCTGATGATCATGAGTCTGGTGCTGATGGCTGGATCGGTGCAGGCTGCTGATGGAACCAAGGGGAAGTCGTTGTATGACCGGTTAGGTGGCAAGGGGGCAATCACGGCCGTGGTGGAGACGTTCGTCGGCAATGTCGGTGGAGATACGCGCATCAACGGGTTCTTCGGGAACACGGACCTCACAAAACTGAAGATTCACCTCGTCAACCAGATTTGTGAAGCGAGTGGCGGACCCTGCACGTATACCGGGCGGACGATGAAGCAGACGCATGCCGGGATGGGGGTGCATGATGCGGCATTTGGCGCTCTGGTCGAAGACCTGGTGGCTGCCTTGGATCATCACAAGGTCGGCAAGGCAGAGAAAGATGAATTGTTGGGCGTACTTGGTCCGATGAAGAGCGATATCGTCGAGAAGAAGTAGTCTTCACTTGGCGGGGGCGCCACGATGTGACGTCCCTGCATCAGTATTATGTCGATACAGCATTTGGCGGACGACAATGAGCGCCAGACCGACGATTCCCGTATGCCGATCTGGTGGCGCAACGATACCGCTTGATTGGCAGGAGATGGAGGCAGATCGTTTCGTGAGTGAACAGCCCTTCGCGCCGAGCCACTATCGAGTTGAATGGTACGATCGACAGCTATAGGAGGCAGGAGTCAAAATGGGGAAGAGTTTACAGGTTGGGTCGGTCCATGAACTATGGCGGTATCCCGTGAAGTCGATGTTGGGAGAGAAATTGGACAAGGCAGCCGTGACTGAGCGAGGCGTGCAGGGCGATCGAGTATTGGCTTTGATCGACATCGAAACGGGACATGTCGTGAGTGCGAAGAATTCCCGGCGGTGGCCCAGCATGTTCGCGTTTCAGGCTCACCTTGTTCCTGGATCCCCGATGCGTGTGGACGTCACGCTGTCCGATGGACAGGTTATCTCGGAATCCACGGGCAATATGGATGCCATTCTATCGGAGCGACTTGGGCGAAAAGTCCGGCTCACCAGCAATCCTCCGGCCCATCCTGTGCTCGAACAATACTCTCCCAATCTGGAAGGCCTACCGGGGCGAGACACTGAGACGACGGTGAAAATGTTGCCTGCATCATTCTTTGATGAGGCGCCAGTCCATCTTCTGACGACATCCACACTTCACGCTCTCCAATCGTGCTACCCGAATGGGCGTTTTGACACGCAGCGGTTCCGGCCGAATGTGGTCATTGATGCGGGAATTTCGGTGTCAGGATTTCTGGAAAACGACTGGAATGGGCGTATTGTGACGATCGGTCCCCAGGTTCGTTTGGCGGTCACCAGCCTCTGTTCGCGCTGTGTGATGACGACACTACCTCAACAGGGCTTGCCTCAAGATCTCGCGATTCTTCGGACGGTCGTTCAGCATAATCGCGGTATGGTAGGTGTGTTGGCAACAGTTGTTACGCCTGGATCTGTCTGCGCCGGGGATACTGTGGATCTTGAGGAGTAGGTTGACCTAGCTCTTCCTCCGATAATCGGCGCGCATAGGACGGTAGGTTCTTTTTTCAAGTTAGACGCACTCCCCAGGGATCGCTGTAACTCTGGACCGCAGGAGTGGACGTAACTCCCGATCGAACCAGGGAGTCTGGCGTAGCCAGATGTTGTTACGGGGTTTGGATGGGGCAGGGCGGGGAGGGAGGCGGGGGAGGCTGGCTAGAAGGTGGTCAATCGTTGGTTCACCTTCATCCTCACGGTCGTTCATCCTGCTCAATGGCTTCGAACAGGCTCTCCACAGGATGTGTCACAGACTTTGGGTACAGCACCCACTTGATCAGATGGCGTACCAGATATCCTGGACATCCTTTCGATCCTAGGAGGGGAGCATGACGGTTCCAGCTCTCGATCGAGGTGTCAGTCACCCCCGGCACAGCCAGAAACCATTGAGCCAAGGCCTCGTTGCCGGGTGCCTGCTCGACCGCGTGGATAAACTGTTGGTGCGAAATCTTGAACTGGCGCAGAAAGCTGCCATCGATGCCGAGCGAATGTCCCAACGCCAAGCGGTACAGGAATGGCAACTGCTTGGAACGAGATGCACGGATTTTTGCGGCGAAGCGAGGCAACCAGCAACAGCCTGCAAGCTGATCCGTCGGACGTGGGAGTGTCATCGTGAGAGGTGGATGCAAGCGAGGTAAGACATGGGAGCATTGTACTGGCTCAGATTGAGCCTAGTCCAGATAGGCCAGGCGAACCAGTTGCCTGCCACCCATGGCATATGGGGACCGGTCATGTGTCTGGCCTATGCTCATTTCATCACCGGAGCCTGCCTCAGGGTAAAGATTCCCACATTCCTTGTAATGATCACCTGCCCAGTTCGGTTCAAGCGAGACACCTCTTGAAAAAGCTCGTTCCAGGTGAATTCAGGGTAGCGAGCCACGAGGGCCTCGAACTCACATTCCTCAGAGCCCTGAAGATATTCGAAAATACGATCTGTAATGGGTTTTTGTAGTGCCATCTGGATTGCTCCTTATTCCGCAGTGCGCGTGGCCCGAGCTATGCGCAGTGGGTATCGGCGGTGGAACGGCGGAGACTGAAGAATCGATCGCGCGAGGAAGGGGCAGGAAGCGCGAAGGATGAGACAGTCGGCGTGGTTGAAACGCCTGACTCATGCTACGAGTGAAAAGACCGCGCGTCAAGCAGCCGTATTCAGGTGATCTCGTGTCATCGAGCCAGACAAACTGGGCATGCCAGATGGACAAGATGAATCAGAGTGACCAGCTGCACCAGCTTCCCGCCACGCAGTGCAACATGTTGGAGTGCAGGACCTAGTTCCTTGTTATTTTGATCGGTCTGTCACGGTCACTCACCCAATAGTCGCGCGATCATATCCTCCATTCCGTCAGCCCACACCTGGTATCCATGCTCATTTGGGTGCACGAAATCAGGCATGAGGTCTTGAGGGAGGCGCCCTCTGATGTCGAGGAAGTGATGGCTGAGGTCCAGAAAGAAAATATGCTGGTTGTCGGCGTAGGCGCCAAGGCGATCATTGACCGCCCCATTGATGCGGCGGATCGGGTCATCGGCTGAAGCCGTACGCGGAAACAGGCCGAGTAAGAGAATCTTGGCGGTTGGAAGGCGGGTGCGCAAGGCCGTGAGAATCGCCTGGATGCCAGCGGCGGTCTCCTCTGGAAGATCATGATGCGCGCCGGTGTTGTTGGTCCCAATCATCAGGACCACCAGCTTGGGGGCGATCCCATCGATCTCGCCATGGTGCAGCCGCCACAACACATGCTCGGTGCGATCACCATTAAATCCCAAGTTCACGGCACGGCGATGCCTATAATAGGTGTCCCAAATACGGCGCCCCTCAGTGCCCCACCCCTGAGTAATGGAGTCTCCGATCATGACGAGGTCGATGTTGCCCTGACGGACGCGTGCGAGTGCCTGCTCATGTTGGGTTATCCACCAGGAATCGGTCTGCGGGAGCGGAACCACTGCCGCGGGTGTGCGATCACGGAATAGTGAGAGGGGGGACAGGGCAAGCGTAACTCCCAAGGTGACAAGGAGAAGAAGGAGATAACGGATGGGTGACGTATGTCGGCTTCTAAAACTCATGCTTCGTCGACCGCAATTATATGAATGAGGGACAGAGAGATTGTACGTGGTTAAGCCCGTCGGGTCTATTGGGTGAGGAGAGGCGTGGCGGCGAACCACATAAATCAGAGCAGCCAGAGAGACAAGATGAATCGGAACGACCGGTTACATCATTTCCCGCGCTGTGCCAGGTTGGATAGTAGGACCTACCGCTGGTTCTTGTTTGACAGGTCTTGGTCATCGGCTCTAGTCTCCTGGCGCAGGGGATAGGGAAGAGCCTCCTTCATGTTTGAGGATGACTGACAAAGAGGAGCAGGATCTATGTATAGGCGTTGGATGGTTGGGATGATGTCAGTGGCTGGTATCGGCGTGTTATGCGCGGTGATGACGCCAGCTGTCGCGGAGAATGAGTCGGTGGTTCGAGAAACGGGACGTCTGCTTGCGGTGTTGCTCGACGTCGGACGGGTGGTGATCGGACACAACCAGCTCTTGCTCAATGATCCGACAAAGGGAAACAAGGGGTTCACGTCCGAGGTGTTTGCGCAGCAGACCATCGTGGCATTCAAGGAGCGGACGGGGCATGACCTGGCGAATCTGTCCGCCACTACAGTGCCGGAGATAGCGAAGCCTCTGTTGGAGAGGCTCTTGGAAGAAAGCAAAAAGACGGTGGCGAGTTACCAGACGGTGATCAACCTTCCTGGAATCAAATACAAGGGGCTCATCCCTGCCACGTTCGGCACAGAAACTGGGACGCGATTCCAATCGTGGTCCGGTGTGTATATGAAACAGACGGCGCCTGATAGCCTCGTCCGCAATCCGAAGAACAAGCCCGACGCGTTTGAATCCGCCGAGATGAAAAAGATGAGTGAGTCATCTTTTCCGCGGGAGGGAGGGCAGGTCGTGAGTGCCATGGCGGAGGACGGGAAGGCGGTGCGGGTGCTGCTGCCGCTGTTTTATGGAAAAGATTGTTTGATATGCCATGGCACGCCAAAAGGCGAGCGAGATGTGACTGGCTATCCACGAGAGGGTGCACAGGAGGGAGACTTGGGGGGTGTCATCAGCGTGAAGCTTCCTATGCCGTGACGCCGGCGGAGTCGGCCAGGTCCCTCGTTGTGTGAGGGAGGGGGGCGAAGCGAGACTGGCGGATGGCTGATAGTGGATGGTCAGAGCGAGTGGTGAGCGGCGTGGCTGGCTGGTTTCGCTCATTCGTCAAACCACACCGATGAGATGAACCAGAGAGACCAGCCAAATTGGCTTCCTGCCCGCGCCGCATTTGTTGGATGGCAAAACCTGATCCCGTTTCTTCTCCGCGACGATCAAGGTTTCGGCGGTTCGGTCCCGGGATCCCGGCAATTGGAACCACCCGCCATCGTGCAGGCCTGGTACTCGCTTCGGCGCGTGCTCCAATCGACCCAGGCCCCCACACGCTCAGAGGCAGCATGATCGGCGCTGAGCCAGTTGAGGCGTTCGGCCGAATTGTGGAAGGTGATGCCAACGGGATCGCTGGAGGACATGCCCATGACATCTCGCTCGCGCTGACTGCATGCGCCGATATCATTGCCTTCACCGCGCAGCCAACGGCCCCACCGGCCGCCTTCAGGATGGCCACGGGCCTCTGCCCGCCAGAACCACACAATCGCCTCGCCACGGTTTTGCGGCACGCCGATGCCGCATTGAAAGGCACGACCGTATAAGAAGGTTCCCATCGGGTCACCGATTTTCGCACTGAGGGCATACCATTCCGCAGCACGGACATAGTTCTCCGCCATGCCTTTCCCGTTTTCGAATAATTGGCCCAAGGCGGCGGCAGCTTCCCCGTCACCCTGATCGGCAGCTTTGCGATACCAGACGGCGGCTTTGGCTGCGTCGGACGGCATCCCTTCTCCCTTATCCAACATCCAGCCGACTTGAAATTGGGCGCGAATGTTGCCCTGATCGGCGGCGCGCCTGAAATGGGGTGCGGCGTCAGCAGCCTTATTGTCTCGATAGAGATCGATCGCTTTGTTTAAATCCTCAGCTGCTGGACCGAAAAACAGTTGTAGCGCAGTCCAGGCCGCGAGGTTACCCTTCTCCGCGGCCGCCTTCACATAGCGATGGGCGACGGTGCGATCTTGCGGCACACCCGTGCCTCTGGCGGACAATTGTCCCAGCGTCAGCATGGCGTCTGTCTGTCCAAGATCCGCCGCCTGCCGGAACAATTGAAGCGCCCGCGCAGGATCCCGGCTCACTCCATGTCCCTGCATATAGGCATTGGCCAACATGACCATGGCGACGGGATTGCCAGCATCGGAGGCTTTCTGAAACAGAGGTGTTGCCTTGGCTGGGTTTTTCGGGCCTTCGTACCCGCGCACATACATCATGCCTACGCACATCTGATCTCTGGCAGAAGTCGGGGTGGCGGTGGTGCCTTTCTTGTAGGTATGCAGCACGGACAGCAGGCAGTTTTCCCATTCCTTTTGCACATCCGACGAAGCAGAATTGGCAGGAGAACAGCTGAAGAGTGGCAGCACAATTGAGAACAGCGTGAGGAGGCCGACTCCGCCGATAATGCGTCTCATGTTCTGTCCCCCCTTTCGTCGTCATATCGGAAGGTAGGCAACGTCATTGATGACTGGTGAACGTGTCCCGTTCAAGGTCAAGACGCGCGCACATTCTACTGTGTTTGGTCGACCTGGTCTATCGCTGTGTCGTGAGGGGCGTGGGCAGAAAGAAGAGCGAATGGCTGATGGCAAAAGAGCGCGAGGCTGGCTGCGTGCGCTCGTTCGTGTAACCGCATCAACCGGAAAGACTAGATAGACGAGAGACCTCAGTAAACTGCCGCGCGCTGCCAGTCAACCGAGTAGCGCGAGGAACAAGAGTGAGCTGCCGGAAACAGCCCACATGAGCCTAGATGCCGGCAGCCATCGACATCGCACCAGCCACAAGGCCGGCAACGTCCGCGATCACAATATTGTTTAAACTCGCGTCTGCTGCAGCCACCCCTAAGGCAAGGCTCGCAGTGGAGACCATACCGTCACTTGTGTCAAGACCAGCCGCACGGAGCTATCCGATGGGTGTGTTGTGTGTCTTTCAGCGCGGGGCATGGTAGCGCTTCACGATGAGGTTTTCCGTGGCCGATCTCGCCAGCACAGGAACGTGCTCGCAGTGATCGGCGTTGCGTGAGCCTGCTCCGAAGTCTTGGACGGATCTATCACGCGCTATTTCGGTGTGAGAACGGTTTCTTCGCCACATTCCGAGCGATGTGGAATCGCACAGCCAGATTTGCAGATGCGGCAGGGATTCAGGGGACAGGACGAGTGAGCAATATTGCTCAGACGAGAGCTCCCAGAATGAGACAGTATGTACCACGGAATATGTTCATGTCTTATGGGAGGTGCATCGTGAAACAGTCGTCTATTGCATTGAGTGTCATCCTTGCGGGTCTCGCCATCACCGCCGTGTCGTGTGATTATGATAAACCCACTTCACCTGCGGCGAAAATTGGGACTGCAGCGACCGTCCCCATGTCTGATGGGGCTCTCGTGTCTGTGGTCGGATCGCCTGGTCAAGCGGACAACGACGAAGGGGTGAGTCAATATAAGCAGGGCCACATGGATGTGGCGGCCAATTTGTTCCAGAAAGCGCTCAAGTCCGATCCAAAGTCGGCCGAAGCTCAATATAACCTGGGGCTCAGTTTGGACAAGATGGGAAAGCACGATGAGGCGACCGCCGCCTTTAAGCAGGCCGTCGCATTGGCTCCTGCGAATCCCGCGATCAAGGATTCTCCGATTCTCAAGAAGCATCTTGGAGCGTAGCGCGGTCGACTAGGGCCTTGATAGCCGTATGGCATCGCAGATGCCTACGTGGCTGTATCGCGTAGACCACTCAGAGGCAGGCAAGAGGACGTGCTTGCCTCTTTGCCCTTGCAAAAATTTAACAGAGGGAGGAGTCGCTTTATGGTTGAAAAGTCATGCGCGAACCCGCGCTGTACCTGTCAGGCAGAGCCGGGGAAGGAATTTTGTTCGTCGAATTGCCGAGAGGAGAAATCCGGCGTTCCCTGCTCCTGTGCCCACAAGGGATGTGGAGCGAAGCCTCAATAGGTCGAGCCCTCATAGAGTCTGCAACATTTCCACAGAAGATGAGGTCCGTATGTCGTGGCTACCATACAAATGCGGCAGGGGATCTCATGCACTATCTACTGAAAGAATGCCCGGGAAGGCGCCTCGACTTATGGCTATTGGCTTGGTGAGCCTTCTTCTGGCAGTGGTTGTTTCCGCCATTGGATTTCCTCCTGTCAAGGCGGTGAGCGGGGGTGAACCAGCCTCTGGCAGCGCTCCTCAGAAGTCCTTGGAGTTTGGTACACCGTCCATTCCTCCCTCCCAGATCGATCCGGGTATCCAACACGTTCCGGAGAAACAGGGAGATCCCCGCGCTGCGGTGAAGCCACCCAACCTCGATCCTGGCATCTCGACGAATCCTGATATGACGCCTCAGGCCCCTAAAGGGATCAATCCCCTCGGTGGGGGAGCACAGCCAGGAACGCCGCCCGTTCGGTAAGAAGAGGCGGGGGCCTACATGAGAGGCGCTGACCTACGGTGCTGTTGAGGTCGTCTGCCTCGCATGATTCCGAAGAGGCGCCGTACGATGTTTCGCGGCCTGTAGGTGGATGCGTGAGGCTGTTCGAGTTCTTGCCGGTCGATACGTGGGCCATTGTACCCTCAGCCTGGCGATGCGAAGGATGATATCGATGCCGGATACAGCCGGTCCCTCAGTAAAACATTTTCCTATTGTCTGCGTCGGCGGTTCGGCTGGTGGCCTCGACGCCTATATTCGGCTCTTGCAAAACCTTCCTGCTGACATGGGAGTGGCGATCGTCATCGTAAATCACATCACGGACATGCCTACCCACCTCCATGAGGTGCTTCCTCGCTTCACAACGATGCCGGTCACACTCATACAGGACAGTCTGGTCGTTGAACCGGACCATGTCTATATCATCCCTGAAAATCGTGACTTACACGTTCTGAATGGAGAGTTTCGTCTCAAGCCCATATCGAAGCCTCGAGGCTGGCCTGATGTCATTACGGTGTTCCTACGTTCCCTGACGGAGTATTGGGACGGCAAGCTGATTGCTGTGATTGTTTCTGGCTATGATGGCGACGGAGCGGCGGCATTGTGCGGCATCAAAGAAATAGGCGGGATTACCATTGCCCAGAAGCTGAGCACGGCGAGTCAGCCGGATATGCCGGAGAGTGCAATTGCAAGCGGGTGCATCGATTTTGTCCTGTCGCCAGAAGCGATTGCAGACAAACTTGTGCAGCTCGCGCAGGTCGAAGTGTAAGAGAAGGCCTCGTACTCGCATTCCAGCCGAGTGGAGCAAGACATTCCTACGCAACCGGTTTCAGTTACGACGGAGGGGTTTGAAGCACGGAGCTGGTGGCAAGGGCTAGCGGGGATCGGCGTGGCAGGATGGTCTCGTTCGTTCGTCGAACCATACTGCCAAGTTAGACTAGATGGTCGAGAAGCACCAAAAAGAGGAAAGGCCTCAGTTCTCTGTCACGCGTCGCAGCACGCGCACTCGCTCCCGGCCTTCGCGACCGGGAAAGGCCACATCTGGCACATAGTCTTCGAGGATGTCGTAGCCTTTCGCGAAGAGCGCCGTCAGATCCGCAACGCTGAACGGGTAGGGAGGTCCCTCCTCACCAGGACCGAGCGCTGGGTTGATGAACCAGACTCCGATCAACAAGCCCCCGTGCCGTAGCGTGAGGTCGATGCCGCGCCGGTAGTCAGCGCGTAGCGTCGGATGGAGTCCGCTCATGCAGGTATGCTCCAGCACCACATCATAGGCACCGCGCATCTCCTCTGGGGGATCAAATATATTTCCGACCACGAAGCGTTCCGCCAGTTGGGGATACTTCGCGCGTGCCTCCGCCACGCCCGTCGGCGCGATGTCCAGCCCCGTCGCATCCAGTCCGTGCTCCACCGCCAGCGCCACCTCATGCCCGCGGCCGCAGCCAGGCACCAGCGCACGTCCGCGCACCGTATGCCGCGTCAGATATTCCTTCATCGCCGGCGCGGGGACGCCCTTGTCCCAGAACGCCTGACCCTTTTGATACTTCTCATCCCAGTTCATACGTGCCCTACTCCTTCGCGCAGTGGTAACGGTCTTGTTAGCACTGTGCTGAGGGTGGTTTCAATAGGGAGCGGGTGAGGTCCTGAGGTGAGGCGGAAGAGGTTTCACGAAGGGAGAAGGTATGGAGTAGGTTAATGGGCGAGGTGCGGGCTGTGCTGGGGCTGAAGGATCTGGACTGCCACACGATGGGAAATGGTTCTTCAGAAAAGACTCCCTGACTAGCTCATTCCGACCCCTCTTCTTTCTTCGAGCATAGGCCTTCATCCAGCCAACCAGCGCAACCCGATGCGAAGCGGCGCTCCAAGATACCGCTTTCCCGTTAAGCGACGGACGGTTTGACTCTGGCGCAGCTTCCAGTAACGCCAATCGGCCATTTGAAAAAAAGGTTCGAATAACTTCTGCACCGAGGGGTCCAGCTCCTTGTAGATATCCTCATCGATATTAAAAAACGGATCGCCGTACTCAAAGTAGTAATCCTTGCGAAAATAGCCAATGGTCAACATCGTGCGTGGCTCATCGGTCTGGTTGGGAGTGCCGCGGTGCCACATGCCAGGATCGCGGATCAGAAGATCGCCCGGTTGAAGCTCGATTTTTTTGGAAGGGAGGTGGCTCGCGAAGGCTTCCACCGCCGGGTTGATGTCATCCTGAGTGAATGGGTGAAGGTTGAACTTGAAAAATTTGTCGCTGCGCCACAGATGACTGCCGCCCGGCCATACCTCGGTCGGGCCGTTATGAAGCCCGCAATGCATGAGTGCAATATTGACGTAGCATCCGCGCACAGTGTCCTCATCGTAAAAGTCGATGTCACGATGAGGCGCCTGCTTTATCGCGCCTTTTGCGCAGGTATCGCTCGAGACAAATTTGCAATAATAGTCTGCGCCCAAAGTTTCCTCGAGAATAGACTCCGCAAACGAATTCCGGACCACGAGAGGGCTCGCAAACGGGCCTCTGAGCTTGGGGAAAATTCGAATGCGGGACTTCTTCTCCCAAAACACGCTGTGCCCATGTTCACCCTCGCCGATGAATTCAGTGCGGTGCCGCTCCGCATGAAGGCGCTGCATATTGTCTTTGTACATGGTCTTGAAACGTGAATGAAGCTCCGTCACCAGGGATTCAGGTACTGCGCCTTTGAGCACGACATAGCCCCGGGCATGTAGCAGCATGACCCCCAGCTGGGTATTCTCGATGGAGAGCGTCCCGTTGCGACGCTCTTGATCAGAAATGATGATGTTCAAGTCGAGCGGATCAGTGCGAATCGACATATGATTCCCCGATAAAATATTTCCAGGACTTTCACTGTAGCACCGCAGGGACATCATGCAAGCGATTCAGGAGAACGCTGCAGAATGAGAACAACGACAAAATGTGATGAACCTAACCGCATTAGGCGCTGCAATCAGCCATGCTTATATAATCAGTCATCTCCCGCATCGTCTGTTCACTATTGCTCACAATCAGGAGTATGGGGCCTGCAACAGCGGCCTGCTCGCTTGGCTGCGTTCCTAGTTAAGCCGCAGGCACTCTCTTTAGACCGGCGGAAAATGTTAATCCGCAACGATCCGTTGCATAGGTCTATTCTCCGTATGGCACTAACTCATCTAATGTCTACCAAGAGTTTTCTGTAAATGGCGCATGCATCACACTGCTGGATTACGGCGGGTATGATTTATTTGTTTCGCTTCCCGGGCAGGTGAGCATTTCACTGAGTCACTGCGAAATCAGCGAGCATGTACTAAATCTTGTTGCGGGGCAGACCTATTTCGTCAAAGTGAGGGAAAGCATAGGGATGAACGCCTCGAGCGAGTATTGGTGTGTCGAGGCGTTGGAAGAAATTCGAAAATGCCGTTGGATGGAGCCTCTAAAGGCGGGGGATGAGTGCAGGGGCAGGAAACGAACGTTGCCCGTTTGCCAATGTAATCCTCAGCGGTGATGCGAGAAACTCCCGTGACGTCTACGCATTGGGAAATTCAGAATGTCGCCTGTATCCCTCCTTACGGGTGTTGTCAGGAATAGAAATGTCCTTGCCGGATGCCGCGTCTCATGGCAAACCTAAGTCCGTGAATCGCGTACTCAGAACAATCAGGGGCAGTCTGGAAGGTGCCCTGTTGTTGTCGATCACCCTGAGCGCGTGCGGCACAGTGCCCTCGGCGCCGGTGGCGGCGGTGCATAGAAACGATGCGCTTGCCGGTGAGTCAAGCGTCGGCCAGTCTCTCCACAGACAACTCCGTGAGCGGGATAAGCGCATTGACGAATTAGAGTCTCAACTGAATGTCTTGAAACTGATTGATCAGGGCGTTGAGACGCGGAATAAGCCAGGCCGGTGCCCATGACACTGATGCCTCTCCAGTGAACGATCCCATCACGCGCCGGGATATATTTGCATTCGTTGAAGAATTCTCGAATCGCCAGGGGCTGCATCAGTGCCTGGCGATCTGGTACCGCTGGAGCTCGAATGACGGGTCAGTGACTCGTAACCTGGTGTCCACAAAATCCGTGCTAGCTCAGCCTGCCCCTTTTCTTATCCAGTTTATTTCAAGGCATACCTCAATGAGTTTTGATGGCGGGTTGACTTACTGAGGGGGCATTGTTGTCGTTGTTGTGGTCGTGGTCGACGTGGAGCTTGTTGGAGTACTTGCTTTTCCGCTGGATTGATCGCTTGTTCGATCACTCGGGCGATCAAGTTTTTGCTCACGCATTTCATCATTGGTTTGATCACCGGTCTGCCCACTGCTTCGGCCACGGTTTTGATCACTGGTTTGACCTACGGCCTGGCCGCCCTGCCCGCCGACCTTGATGACTCCCGGAACGTTGATCTCGCCGGCCATTCTCGCTGATTCCATCCTGACGGTATACCGGAAGGTGCCGGCATCCCGGAAACAAACACTGGCGGTTTGGTTCGTGGCCAGTTGTGCGGTACCGTTGGGTGTCATCCACCCGCCGAAATTATTGTTGCATGACAACTGCTTATCCAGCACCGGGTCGAGAAAGACGACTCGCACAGGTGCGGTTCTCTTGTTGACCCACCGAATTTCATCGCCTGGACTAACAGCGATATCGCCTGACGTGAGGTTGTCTCCGATGATGATGTTTTTGACATCCCCTGTCCTAGTCACTGTTGGCATACCCTGACACCCCAACACCAACACCAAAGCAAACCCTAGATATCGAATTTGGTTCATGGAATACCTCCTGGTGTAATTTGTAATTCATCAACCGAACGTATATCGGTTTTTCGGACGGTCACAACTTGAACTCACTTGGCATGATCAATCAACAGCGACCTGATCATAGGTGGTTAATACGATTCTATGCGTATGAAGGATGAATAATCTGATCAATTCAGCTCAGTATGAGGGATTGATTCATGGAGAAGACGGCTTGAAAGAAAGAGGGCAGGCTAATTATTTTTGTGATGCGGTAGCTGTTTTGCGGATCTTACTGGTCCATGCCTCGCATTTCGTGGGGAGAAGTACCCGGATAAGCCGATGATGTTCTTCATTAGGGGAACGGGGGTACGACAGTCTTTCGCAAAGACGGCGATTACACGGTCTTTCTCGCCTTACTCACTTCCGTGAAATCAAAAGTCCCCATCAAAGTATTCAGCGTGGGCCTGAGGCTCGCTCATTTCCATCTGATTGTGCCGCCAGCCATCGAGGGTGTCCCTTGTCCATATATGCAGTGGTGGATGACGAGCCATGCTCATGTCTGGCAGGGCCGATTTAAGAGCGTTCCGATTCAGCAAGACGGACATATACTCACGGCCTTCCGCTATGTGCTCCGCAATCCAGTTCGCGCCGGATTGGTCGAGCATGCAATGGACTGGGCTTGGTCCAGTCTTCGATTCTCGATCCTGAGTGACCCCTTACCCGTCGAGATGCTACCTGAGTGGGTGCAATGGATCGATCAACCGCTGTTCGGTCATGAACTAACTATGTTGCGGACCTAGGTGAGTCGGCAGCACCCATTCTGAGGAGAGGGCTGGCAAGCGAAGATCGCCGAGACGCTTGGCTTGGAGTCGACCATGCGGAGGCGGGAAAGGCCGAGGAATCTGCTAGCTCAGCCTGTCCATATTTCTCTCTCTGACTTCTTTTTGAATTTTACGTTGGCTTGTTTTATTGTGACGGCGAAATGAAGAAAGCTACATGGTTTATTTGGTCACTCGTTGGGCTGGTATGGCTGGTCGTCAGTCTGCCGTTTACGGACTATTCCCCGATATCCTTGTTCGACATTCCTGATAGCCCTCCAAGGTCTCACGATGGACTTTGGAAACTGCTAGAAAATATCACTTATGCAGGCAACTTCGCTCTGCTGTCGATCGTCTTGCTCTATGGACTAAACAGGGGGTGGTATCTGGGTAACGGGTACCCCCAAATGGTTGCACCGTCTGAATCTGCAGGCGCGATTCACGAAGATTTTTCATAACAAGACGGTTCGGTCAACAATGAGCGTCGTGCTTGCGTTGCTGGGCTTCGTTTCCTCTCTTCTTTTCTTCTTGCATGGCCGAATTCTTGGCCGCGGTCTGGGGTATTGGTAAGTCCTTCTTTCCTAGGAAGGCGCTGGACTGCCACGTGCTGGGAAATTCAGCATGTCCCTATTTTCTACTCGTACTGGGTCTATCGCTGCACTCTCATCCGACCTGTTGCACGTATTCTGATCTAGTCGCATTGCTTGAAATGCGACTGCTGACAGCGCTGTGCCATCTCTTGCGCCTGCTCGATCTGCGCGGCAGTCATGTGTGACGTCAGATAGTCTCGGCGCTTCATGGCTGTTTTTCCCTCATCGCCACTCAACATGGCGACAGCGACGTGGTACCACATGAGCGCGCGAACGAGATCTTCCCGGACGCCCCGTCCTTTCTCATACAACAGGCCAATATTATTCTGCGGACCAGCGTAACCCTGCGCCGCCGCCTTGCGAAACCACATCAGTGCCGTTCGGTAATCCTGCTTGAGGCCCCGTCCCTTTTCATGCATCAGCCCCAGATAGAACTGGGCCGATGCCACTCCTTGTTCCGCAAGGGGGGTGAAGAGGCGGGCCGCCCTTGTGTATTCCCCGCGATCATACGTAAATTCCGCTTCCTCAATGGAGTCTGCCGTCACAATGGCCGCTGCGCCTGCATTTGTTGCACAGGCCAGAACCAAGAGTAGTGTAGGGAGAAAATGCCGCATCGATTACCAGCCTTTCAACAGAATCACCAAAACACAGGGGGAGAGAGTCTTCCTCAGGATAGTTTCGACCGTCCGCGGTGCTGTCCAATCTCGTCCGTGGGTCGAACTATACTAACCGGAAAGACCGCACCCTTCCTCATACATTCGCAGAAGGTGAAGGCCTGTCTGCATCTTTTGTGACCTGGACAGCATGAAGTACCGTTTGGCCTGGGCTATCCCGTTTCAGTCGCCGTCGGTCCAGCCACCACGACAGGAGGGGAAGCAACACAAAGGAGCCTGGCGCCAGCAAGACGAGGAGGTAGGGACTGAGGGATGTCAGGCTGCGCAGATGGCATCGAAGCTGAACTCGCTCAGCGGGCGTCCATCTATTGCCGTTGCGTGGCTTCATCAGCAACGGGAGTAATCCTTGAATGCCGACCATCTCAGCCCGAATCCGATCGCGTTCGCGGCTCATGGGCGCATGGAAGCAGGAGGGAAGTTTCACCAGAATCCTTTCACGTCGGAACTGCAGACATGTTTATTCGCGATGACGAAACCGGGATATTTTACGTTTTAAGGATTGGTCTGGTCCATGCCTTTGTTGGACATCGAACGGGCGGTCGTTGAAATCCGGCAACCTTGTATAAGGGAGAAAGATTCCGCAGCGGCTTAACTGGAGAGCGGGACTGGCTGGTTTCGTTCGTGCATCGAACCACACACAGATGACAGACCGAAGCAGCCAAAGGAATCAGCTTCATGTCACCTGCCGGGACATTCAGAATGTCCCCTGTTTCTCCACTCACGGGTGCAGTCAGGAAGAGGAATATCCTTGCGGGATGCCGCGTCTCATGGCAAATCTAAGACCATGAATCGCGTATTCAGAATAATGTTGGGCAGCATGGGCGGTGCCGTGCTGTTGTCGATCACCCTGAGCGCGTGCGGCACAGTGCCCTCGGCCCCGGTGGCGGCAGTGCCGAGAAACGATACACCTGCCGGTGAGTCCAGCGTCGTCCAGTCTCTCCACAGACAACTCCGTGAGCGGGATAAGCGTATTGACGAGTTAGAGTCTCAACTGAATGTCTTGAAACTGATTGATCAGGGCGTTGAGACGCGGAAAAAGCCCAATCGACCGCCTGCCTCGCTGGCACCTCTCGAGTAAACGATCCCGTCACGTGCCGGGAGATCTTTGCATTCAATAATGGGTTCTAGAATCGCCAGGGGCTGCATCAGAGCCTGGGCGATCTGACGCCGTTGGAATTCGACGGCGGATCAGTGACTCGTAGCCGGGTGTTCACAAATCCTGGCCAGCTCAGCCCTCAGCCTATCCTCTTTTCATTCCCTGGACCCTATCGGTCCAGTGGAATCTCGATCACCAATCCGCCCATGATCTCGTTCATCTTGAAGTCGCGTTTCGGGCTTCTGGGATGCGCGTTGTGGCAGCCGATACAGGCCTGGCTGACCGCGCGATCCGCATAGATGGCTTGAAAATACGTTTGATCGCCATTCTTCACCGTGTTCGTCGCCGGCCGTTCGGGATTTTGGTGAACGGCTTCCAGCCCTTTCTTTTCAGATTCGTTGTACGGGCCGTTGGTGACACTAATCGGCCAGAGGCTGATCAGCCGGTAGCGGACCTTTAAGCCGGTCTTCATCGCCAGATCGCTGGAGTCGAGGAGGAACTGCGCGGGCAGCGGCAGCACATTTTTTTCGGCGCGCCAGTTTTCGGCGGCGGTGGCGCCCCCGCTTCGCTGCAGCCGCTCGACGACATGAATCGTGTAGAAGGTTCGGTCGGCTTCAATAATCGCGTGGATATAGTTTGCCACGGTCTCTGGCGGGATGCCGGGCAGGTCTGACGCGTGCGAGAGACGAGGAATGAGTGAACTTGCGACGAGGATCAGGGTAGCGGCACAGAGCATTCTACGCATTGCGGCACCTCCTTTTTCAAGTTGGGACCAGCCTCACGGTATTAGCATAGTCCTCTGCCAGGTCGTAGGCAAATGCCCGACCACCATCTCCTTCAGTGCGATTCTGGCGTGGAGTCGTGCGAGCACAGCAATCGGACGACGAGGCGCGGAGAGGCCGGGGAGGTCAAGATGATTGCGCGTAACGGGTCTACATCTTCACCGAAGGCTGATAGGTGGTGGCAAGAGCGGGCGGGGATCGGCAAGGCCGGCTGGTCTCGCTCGTGCGTCGAACCACACCGACGAGACAGACCGAAGCAGATGAATCAGCTCCCTGCTAAGCGAGGGAAAATGTTCGAGTACAAGACCTGAGCCCGTGGGGTTTTTTGTCCACGCAATACGTCAAAACTCAAGCCCGAAACCAATTCTAGATGTATTGTCGACGGTGTCTATGACGCTATGGCGCGATGGAAATACCGATACTCGCGCGGCGGTCGTGTCCGGGCCAATTGGCTGTGATCCGGTGCGAACCAGCGCTCAACGTCGAGGTGGTGAATTGCTGGCCGGTTGCCAATTGGCCATCGCGGCTGGACTCCCATGCCAGATCGCTCGAGCGATCTGCCCCGCCTGTTTCTGATGACCGCGTCACTTGACCCTCGAAGAGAATCGGCTGCCCGGCTGGCAGTACTGCCCCGTCCGTCGGTTGAAGAATCCTGACGCTGCTACATCCCGAGAGCCCTAGCCCGGCAAGGACCAGCACCAGCGCGAGGCAGGATTTCGTGGTGACGAATGCCCGTGATGTGGTTGTGGCGATCATGATCATCCCTCCTAGGTGAGGCAGTTAGCCATTCGAGCGACGGGCGTACGAGGGCAATTAACCACTCGAAATGATGCTTGTCAACCGCATGAAGTGACGAGGAGGCTCGCCTGGATTGGACGAAGAGGTCTTGCTCACGACTCCGTCGCCGTCTGCAGACGGCTCACAGAAGGGGAGTCGTCCGATTCGGCGATTCAGGACGTGATAGGCGAGGTCTCCAGCAGTGAGGTGTGGACGGCATGGCATGGGGGATTTTTATTGAACGGGTAGAGTCTGTTCAGGGAAATACTTCCAACCACATTTCTTCTTCTCTAGCCGCCGATGTCCCAGGGTTCACGGCGGACGAGGGAGAGAAGATCTTGTGAACCATGCACGACTCGAAGGATGAAGACATCGTTATCCTGCAAGAGATAGACGATACGGTAATCTCTGAAGATCAATTCTCGAAGGTCGTGGCGATTGAACTCTGGAACGATTCGACCGATTCTGGGAGTCCTGAACAGGGTTTCGGCAGATTCAACGACACGATCGACGAAGGTGATCGCATGGAGAACGGAGTCGTGGGCGATAAAGTCTTCGATATTCTGAAGATCGTTCCCGGCGGTCAGCGACCAGCGGACTTGCGCCAGTGGGCGATTCTTTCTTTCAGCTCTTCCTGTGTGAGAACCCGTCCCTCCGCCACGTCCTGAAGACCCTTCTCGACTTGTTGTTTGAAGAAGAGCTCTTCCATGATCGCGCCGGTGGTCACATCGCCAGGCAGTTTCTGGATCATCGCGAGTGCTTCGGCTTTGGCCTTTGCCATGCGGGTCTCCTCTCGGCTGGTTCGTGCGATTAGGCTATGCCCAGAAGTCCAAAAATGCAAGCCGATTCAGGAAGCCTATGCGGCGCAGTCAGCGGGCTTGTCGAAGAGCGGGAGTCGTCCCACGCGACGGTTCAGGACGTAATAGGCGAGGTCTCCAGCAGCGAGGCGTGGACGGCGCGGCATGCGGATCTTCTACCGAAAACCCGGCGATCCCGTCAAGAAAAAGACTCCCGACCCCTTTTCTTGTCCTCCACACCAATGGGCAAGGCTTTCTCTGGCGATCATAATTCGTCAGGTTGTTAGCCAGCGATAGAGCATCAGTAGCATGAGCGCCCCGATGATGGCGGTTACAAACGCGACGATATCGGAATCCCCGGTGAGACCCACTTGGCCTCCAAGACAGCCGCCGATCACGCCGCCTCCGATCCCGATCACCGTCGTCCCGATCAACTGACCCGGATCCTTTCCGGGCATCAGCACTTTGGCGATGACGCCCACGACGAGCGCAAACACCAGAAATTCGAGGGTAGTATTAAGCGCCGTCCAATCCATGAATCCTCCGACGATGTGATTTTGGTGAACGGCGTACTATACAGGTTTCTTGCCCCAGGGCAGCAAGCCTTGGGGGGAGTAAAAGGGGGCAGGCTACTTATTCTTGCGATGTGACAGCTGCTTCGCGGACAAGTTGCCGGGCACGTTTGCCATGTTCCGAATCGAGAGAGCGGGGGGCGACCGTCTTCGTCCTGGATCAATCATCCGCTGTTTGATCATGAACTGGTCACGTTGCGGACCTGCGTGAATCGGCAGCAGCCATTTGGAAGGGAAGACTGGCGGGCTCAGATAGCCGAGACGTTGGGGTTGGAATCAACGATGCGGAAGTGGGGGCGACCGAGGAAGCCGCTAGAAAAGTAGCCTGTCCCCTTTTCTTGTTCCGACTCTTACAGGATGAGCAGTGAGGGGAGGCGAGGACGGTGCCGGATAGCCACGCGTCGGGAAATGGTTCCTGACACCTTTATCTTCACCCCGAAATGATGCTTGTCAACCACCTGAAGTGACGCGGAGGCTCGCCTGGATTGGACAAAGGGGTCTGACTCATTGCTCGCGATTTCGTCGTCAGTCTGCAGATGGCTCACACAAGGGGAGTCGTCAGATTTATCGGTTCAGGGCATGATAGGCGAGGTCTCCAGCAGCGAGGCATGGACGGCGCGGCATGCGGATCTTCTGCCGAAAACCCGGCGATCTCATCAAGAAAAAGACTCCCGACCCCTTTTCTTGTCTCGACCCCTTTTCTTGTCCTCACGCGCCGGGAAATGGGCGTAGATACATGTTCGGTCTCTCGGCAATAAGTCAATACTCATGCCTGACCCCAAAACTTCTTCAGCATCCTCAAGAATGAGTTGGTCCATCACCAGCGGTATCGCACCCGAGACGACGCGAGCCGGGAGATCTTTGCGTTCATTGAAGGGTTCTACAATCGCCAGCGGCTACATCAGAGCCTGGGCTATCTGACGCCGCTGGAGTTCGAACGACGGGTCAGTGACTCGTAACCTGGTGTCCACAAAACCAGGGGTAGCTCATCCCGACCCCTTTTCTTGTCCTCATAGCGTTGCCAGGACCGCCTTGCTGGAGCCAACAACAATATGAAGTGAGTTGTCCCACTGAGTCTTGTTGACGGCATCTACCTCTGCTTGCGTGGCGGTTTGTCGTGTCATTATCGCTTGAGGTGTAGTGGCTGGCCTCGCGAAAACAGCGACCAACTTTGATATAGGAACAGAAAACTGGTGACTGAGGTGATCCTGGGGGAGTGGTGTATCGCCCAGGACAAACTCCTTGCCAAGTGGCGCATCAAGCAACGTGAATTCCATTTCTTGCAACTGCGCACAAATTATTGGTGTAGCGCGGAGCGCGTCCTGTTCCGGGAGTCGAGGATCTTGTGGGGAAAGCTTATTTAGTTCATCCAACTCTTGGGCGAGTTGCTCAGGGAGTTTCGCAACCATGAGGCTGTAGATCGCTAGGGCATCCGATGGGCTAATGCAAAATGTGGCCATTAAGTTTGTGAAGGCGGAAGATGTGAGGCTATTCGCGCTCGCGATTGCTACGCCGAGTTCCTTTGCTCGCCGGTGTCCTAGGTGCATGATATCTGGGTGGCGGCAGGCCTGCAAGGCGAGTACCGAACATAACTCGTCGCGATCAGCCGTTGTGGTAGCGCTGCCATGTGTTTTGATTCGGCGAAACAGGGCTGCAGCCGTTGCCTCATCGACTGAAAGTGAATCTTCCAGGGAGTCCGACGGATTCCAGTGGATGTCGAAAATCGTGTAAAGCCAGTTTTCCTGCATCGTATATTTTGGTGATACCTCCGTGATTCTTTTTCTCGTTCGCCCAAAAAGCTTTCCGTGGGCGTCTGTAAATCCGCGTTGCCAGAATTGAGGTACATAATGATGATTCTTTTTTTCAAACTTCATAGCGGCCAGGATGTATTTGGCAATGGGAATTCTTCCTTAGGGCAACAAGATTGCAACTAGCTCAAATATAGAAAATCCCTATAGTAGGGGGAGGCAAAGGGTAAAGAGTCTTTCCCAAAAGCTTCAACTTGCTAGCCGACGATAGACGGTTGCGCTCGTCTCAGACCGAGAAATGCTGACACCTTTATCTTCCCCACAGGCGCTGCTTCATTCCCCATAGTTTTTTCGATGTGAATGGAAGGGTTAGCTTTCAATGGAGTAGCCGGCCTTTTCAATTCGCCGTAGCAGGAGTGATACTAGAGATAAATGATCAAGACATTCATCGATTGAATCGCGAATTTTG
Organism: Nitrospirota bacterium; assembly: GCA_030684575.1. Taxonomy (NCBI): domain Bacteria; kingdom Pseudomonadati; phylum Nitrospirota; species Nitrospirota bacterium. The sequence goes on from JAUXVD010000016.1 coordinate 198,485, forward strand.
TATTCGTGTCCCCGCGGGTTTCGTATTGCCATTGCGGAGCCTGAAAATATGAACTGGTAACCTTTTTGCTCATCTTTTCCAGATTCAGTAGCTAGATCGGACAAGATGATTGCTGGAGATTGATCATGGAACGCGGCCATCATGAGCTTATATGGGTTCTACCCCATTTCCACGGACGGTTGAGTTAAGAGTTGCTCCCCCTGTTGCTGTTGATCGAGTCTCCGCCGCTGCCGGGGATTGTGCCAGCGCTCGATGTAATCAAAGATATCCGCTCTCGCCTCGGCTCTCGTTT